>JBKJKB010000031.1:0-9091 GCA_046597675.1 Gemmatimonadaceae bacterium | reverse complement strand
CTGCTCCGTCGAGAATCGTCGCGAGATCGTGCGGGTGCACGTCGCCCAGCGTGAAGCTCACCACTCCGCTCCGATGCTCCGGAGCTGGCCCGTAAATGTGAAGCCCCTCGATCGCGGAGAGACGCGTCATGGCGAGGGTGATCAACCCTGTTTCGTGCCGACGCACTTCGTCCATCCCGATCGCGCCGAGATAATCCACGGCCGCGGCGAGTCCGACGGCGTTGGCCGCGTTCGGCGTTCCAGCCTCGAATTTGTGGGGCAAGATGTTCCAGGTCGTGTCCGCGTCGTTCACGAACTCGATCATGTCGCCACCCGTCTGGTACGGGGGCATCGCCTCGAGCAGATCGCGTCTGCCGATGAGCCCGCCGATTCCCATCGGTCCGAGCATCTTGTGACCGCTGAACGCGAAGAAATCGACGCCGAGCCGGTCGTAGCTCACCGAGAGATGCGGAGCGCTCTGCGCGCCATCGCAGACGGAGATCGCACCGGCTTTGCGCGCGATGGCCGCTATCTCCGCGGCGGGGTTGATCGTCCCCAGCGCGTTGGAGACGTGACTGAACGCGATGATGCGCGTTCGGGAGGACACGAGCTCGTTCAGCCGCTCGAGTTTCACGGTCCCGTCGGGCTCGAGCTCGCAGATGCGGAGCCGCGCGCGCTTCGCGATCGCGAGCTGCTGCCAGGGGACGAAGTTGGCGTGGTGCTCCATGGCCGTGACGATGATCTCGTCACCCTCGGAGACGTTGGCCCCGCCCCACGCCGCCGCGACGAGGTTGATTCCTTCGGTAGTTCCCCGGGTGAAGATCAGCGTAGCCGCATCGGCGACGCCGAAGAATTTCGCTATGCGCTCGCGCGCGCCGACGTAGGCGTCGGTGGCTCGCACGGACAGCTCGTACGCGCCGCGGTGCGGATTGGCGTTGCTCGTCTCGTAGAAGTTCACGATGGCATCGAGCACCGCTCGTGGCTTCTGGCTCGTGGCCGCGGAATCCAGGTAGTGCAGATCCGGATTGGCGGCCAGCAGGGGGAAGTCGGCCCGGCGGCTGCTCACTCGGGCTTCCTCGGCCCGACCAGCACCGCGCCATCGCGCACCAGCACCTCGTAGACCGGCAGCGGGTCCGTGGCAGGTCCCTGGAGGACCGCCCCGGTCCGGATGTCGAACCGCGCTCCGTGCCAGCCGCATTCGATTGTGCCGTTGCCAGGGGCGTCGCCAAGCGCCATCTCGAACTCCTGATGGGTGCATAGGTTGCCTACCGCGGCCACTTCGCCGCCCTGGGTCCGAACGAGGCAGATCTGCCGTCCACCCGGGCGCGTGACTGCTACCGGAACGTTCTCGGGCAGGTCATCGAGCCGAGCCACCTGCTTGAACCCGTGAGCCGTAAATGTTTGAGTCACAACGTTTTGAGCCGCCTCGACCGGGTCCATTGATAATCCCGACAAATTTACTTAGAATTCAAGGCTTGGCAAAGTCTTTCCACATGGACTAAGTCCAAGCCGCAGGCGCTGTTGAAGCGCTACGGACGGGTTGTTGGCCGTGCGCAGCCAACAACGCCAAGCCCACAGCAACGAGCCGCATTTAGATGAGTACCGCCATAGAATCGCTGGTCAACCGGGAATATCAGTACGGCTTCGTCACGGACGTCGAGGCCGATACCATCCCGCGCGGGCTCAATGAAGACATAGTACGCGCGATCGCGGCCAAGAAGGACGAGCCGGAATGGATGGTGGAGTGGCGCCTGAAGGCGTACCGCCGCTGGCTCACGATGACCGAGCCGCACTGGCCGAACGTGACCTACGGTCCGATCGACTACCAGGACATGATCTACTACTCCGCGCCGAAGAGCGTGAAGCCGCTGGCTTCGCTCGACGAGGTCGATCCCGAGCTGCTGCGGACATACGAGAAGCTCGGAATCTCGCTCACCGAGCAGAAGTTTCTGTCCGGCGTCGCGGTGGACGCGATCTTCGACAGCGTCTCTGTGGGAACCACGTTCAAGGAAGAGCTTGGCAAGCAGGGAATCATCTTCTGCTCGTTCGGCGAAGCGATTCAGAATCACCCCGACATCGTGCAGAAGTATCTGGGCACGGTCGTTCCGCACAGCGACAATTTCTTCGCGGCGCTCAACGCGGCGGTGTTCAGCGACGGCTCGTTCTGCTACGTGCCCAAGGGCGTGAAGTGCCCGATGGAGCTGTCCACGTATTTCCGGATCAACGCGGCCGACACGGGCCAGTTCGAGCGCACGTTGATTATCGCGGACGAGGGGTCATCCGTCAGCTATCTCGAGGGGTGCACGGCGCCCAAGCGGTCTGGCAACCAGCTGCACGCGGCGGTGGTCGAGCTGGTCGCGCTGGACAACGCGTCCATCAAGTACTCCACGGTGCAGAACTGGTACGCCGGCGACGCGGAAGGTGTGGGCGGGATCTACAACTTCGTGACGAAGCGCGGGAAGTGTGTCGGCGTGAACTCGAAGATCTCGTGGACGCAGGTCGAGACCGGCTCAGCCATCACCTGGAAGTACCCGAGCGTCATTCTCCAGGGCGACAACTCGACCGGCGAGTTCTACTCGGTCGCCGTGGTGAACAACAGGCAGCAGGCCGACACCGGCACCAAGATGATTCACATCGGGAAGAACACCAAGAGCACGATCATCTCGAAGGGGATCTCAGCGGGGCGCGGCAACAACAGCTACCGCGGCCAGGTGAAGGTGATGCCGCGTGCCACCGGCGCGCGCAACTACACGCAGTGCGATTCGATGCTGATCGGCAACGAGTGCGGCGCGCACACGTTTCCGTACCTCGAGGTGCAGAACGATTCCGCGATTGTCGAGCACGAAGCGTCCACGTCGAAGATCGGCGAGGACCAGATATTCTACTGTAAGCAGCGCGGGCTGAACGCCGAGCACGCGATCTCGATAATCGTGAGCGGATTCTGCAAGGAAGTCTTTCAGAATCTCCCGATGGAATTCGCCGTGGAGGCGCAACAGCTCCTCGGTATCTCGCTTGAAGGGTCGGTCGGATAGGGCGGCGGGCCGGCTCCGCTCTCCGCGGGGCTTTTGCGAGCGTACCAACCAACAACGGAATGAAGTCGTGCTTGAGATAAAGGGACTGCGCGCGAACATCGGCGAGAACGAGATACTGAAGGGTGTGGACCTCACCGTGAAGAAGGGTGAGATCCACGCGGTGATGGGACCCAACGGGTCGGGGAAGAGCACGCTCGCGCAGGTGATCGCCGGGCATCCCGCGTACGAGGTCACCGCCGGCTCCGTCACGTACGACGGACAGGACCTGCTCGAAATGCAGCCGGAGGAGCGCGCGCAGGCGGGCATCTTCCTCGCGTTCCAGTATCCCGTCGAGATTCCCGGAGTCACGAACGCGTACTTCCTGCGCTCGGCGTACAACGCCATTCGCAAGGCGCGCGGGGAGGAGGAGGTCGATCCACTCGAGTTTCTCGACGTGATGGAGGAGAAGATGAAGCTCGTGGACATGGATCCGTCGATGCTCAATCGCTCGGTCAACGCCGGATTCTCGGGCGGCGAGAAGAAGCGCAACGAAATCGTCCAGCTCGCCGTGCTGAATCCCAGGCTCGCCATTCTGGACGAGACCGACAGCGGTCTCGACATCGACGCGCTCAGGATCGTCGCCGACGGAGTCAACCAGCTGCGCAGCCCGGAAAAATCCGCGATAGTGGTGACGCATTACCAGCGGCTGCTCAACTACATCGTGCCGGACTACGTCCACGTCCTGGCCGGCGGTCGCATCGTGAGATCCGGCGGCAAGGAGCTGGCGCTGGAGCTCGAGGCGCACGGCTACGACTGGATTCAGACGCACGCGCCCGAAGTGCCCGAAACGGCCGGTACGGCGGGAGCGGGAAGCCAGCCGTGACGCAGTCGGAAACAGCGGTACACCACTACCTGGAAGCGTTCGAAGGACTCGACGGGAGCGAAGCCGCCCGGATTCGAGAGCTACGACGGAACGCCATGGATCGCTTCGTCGGACTCGGCTTCCCGACGATGAAGAACGAGGACTGGCACTACACCAGCGTAGCGCCGATCGCCGCACGCTCGTTTACCAGGACTTCGTTTCCCAGTCCGGTCCCGGCCGGCGAAATCGATCCGCTCCTGTTTGACTCGGGCTGGCCGCGCCTCGTGTTCGTGGACGGGTGGTTCGCGCCCGAGCTGTCGAGCCTGCCCGAGCGTGCCGGAGTGGAAGTCTCGACCTTGAGCGCGACGCTCACCGGCGGGAACGACGTTGCGCAGCTCGGTGTGATCGCGGATCACGAGACGGTCGCGTTCACCGCTCTCAACACCGCGCTGATGCAGGATGGCGCCATGATCAGGATCGGCGCGAACGTGGAGATCGACACGCCGGTCCATCTCGTGTTCGTCTCGGCGCAGCCGGTACCGCTATCGGTGTCGTTCCCCAGAAACCTGCTCGTACTCGAGCGTGGCGCGCGAGCCACCGTGATCGAGAGCTACGTCGGGCTGCGGGACGAGAGCTATCTGACTGTGCCAGTCACGGAGATCTCGCTCGGTGAAGGCGCGAAGCTCGAGCATATCAAGGTTCAGAACGAGAGCACGAGCGCGTTTCACGTCGCGACGATACAGGCGCGACAAGAGCGCGACAGTGAGCTGCACTCCTTCTCGTACGCCGCGGGCTCCGAGCTTTCGCGCACGAACGTCTACACCTTGCTGGACGGCCCGGGATCGTCGTGCACGATGAACGGCATGTACATGGTGTCGGGGCTGCAGCACGTGGATCACCAGACCCGCATCGAGCATGCGCAGCCGAACACGACCAGCCGGGAGGTATACAAGGGTATTCTCGACGGGCACTCGCACGGAGTGTTCAATGGCAAGGTGTACGTTCGGCCGGAAGCACAGAAGACCGACGGCAAGCAGAGCAACAACAACCTGCTGCTCTCCGATCACGCGCGCGTGGACACCAAGCCGCAGCTCGAGATTTTCGCCGACGACGTGAAGTGCACACACGGCGCTACCGTCGGCCGGCTGGATGAGGTGGCGCTGTTCTACATGAAGAGCCGGGGACTGGACCCGGAGCAGGCGCGGACGCTGTTGATCTACGCGTTCGCGGCGGACGTGCTGGAAAAGATTCCCGTGAAGGCGGTGCGGGATTCCCTGGAGGCCGCGGTGTTTGCCAGAGTTCGCGGAGAGGAGCTGCAGGTCGCCGGTGACTAGCGACTAACGACTAGTGGCTGGCGGCTGCCCTCAACCTCTGGTGAACACAAAAAAAACGATCGCCATCGCCAGGGCTGCGACGAGAATCCACGTTCTGTTCAGTGAGGAGGCCCGCCCTGCCTTGTGCTCGCTGGTCCTCAAGAGCGGCATGCGAATCGTGGTGCGTTTGGTATCGGGGTCCGATTCCGGGTGTTTGCCCCCGGTCACGATCGTGAATCCTGTCGGAAGAGCGGCGGATGTGAAGGTGAGCTTCGCCGTCCCGATGAGTATCTGATCGCCCTGCTCGAGCTTCCTCGGGGTCAGCACTTCTTCGCCATTCACGCGCGTTCCCGTAGGGCCGAGGCTCTCGAGAATGGTATCGTCACCCTCGAGCACCAGCCGCGCGTGGGTGCGTGAGACCGTCGGCTCGCGCAGGACGATGTCACTGTCCACGTCGCGACCAACGGTGAACAGAGGTTGGCGCAACGGATAGGCGCGCCGTTCGAAGTGGTGGACCAGATAACGCTCGGGCATCTCGGCTCGGACCTCCTGCGGGATGACGACCCGTGCCTACATCCGTTTCACCGACCGCAAGAATCGCTTCAATTCGCATATTGCGATGCCTGGTCGCCAGCGTACATTCGCGAGAGACGTAGGGTCGCGGGGAGGCCGTTCGAAGGGCCGGGGAACGCCTTGTGCAGCGACTGCGCAACCTGGGGGAGGGGAAGCAGTCGCGGACCATTATGCCCCCCGGACTAGCAGACGCACGGCATCCTAATACTGTTCCGTCAAGTCGTGCTGCACGATATGCTGCACTGTTACAGAATTGAAGGGCTCTTGCTCAAGAAGCTTTTGGACCTGACAATCACCCGATTCGGAGGCGTTGTTACATGGCAACCAAGCTCGACAAGACCATCAAGCGGGAGCTGGAGCTCGACGGCAAGGCCTACATGATCGCGATCTCGCCCGAGGGTGTTAAGGTCACGCAGAAAGGATTTCGGAAGGGCCAGGAGCTGAGTTGGCGCAGCATCATCAGCGGCGACGCGTCGCGGAACGAGGATCTCAACGTCAGCGCGGACGCCACGAATCCGCAGTTCTAGCTGCTAACTGCCGTTCAGGGGGACGGGGAGTCGGAGAGGTGCTCGTGCACTATCGCCCACTCCCCGTCTCTTTTTGAGAACACGGCCGTCCATGCGCCGCCGATGACGTGCGGCTGGCCGTTAGGAGTCAGATGCGGTACGCGGGTAGGTCGCGGTCATCACGGCTGAGCTCGCGGATAGCACATCCACTTGCATCGTAGTCCACTCCCATGTCGGGTCGCGCATGTTGCGGCCCACGTAATTCCAGAACTGGCGGACCGCGGCTTCCAGTGAGTCCCGGGTCGTCGTGACCGCGCCGCCCGATGCCGAGTAGACCGATCCCTCGCGAGGATACAGGCTCAGCATCCCTGCCAGTACGTCCTCGGCGCCCAGATCGTAAGCACCCTTCACGCGCTGCTCGATGGCGGTCGCAATGGCGCGGCGATCTTCCGGAGTAACGCTGGTGTCCGCTTTGGGCTGCCGCCCGAGCGTTAAAGCTCCTGCGATCGCGACCAGGCCGAGCGCTCCAGCCAATGTCCTTGCGTCCATATGGGTGTCCTCGCTTCGCGACACGGATTGTCTCTGCTTTGGGGCATTATAGGGGATTACGGTGACCTTGAGGGGGTGAACGAGAGGTGTGCCAGTTGCACCTGGCGCGATCGAATATCAGCGCGAGTGCCGTACAAGCCCGTACTGGTTCGCGCAGGAGAAACCATGCATCGCGCGTTGAAGGTCCTCGTATCATGCGGAGTAGTCCTCGTAGCGGGCTGCGGCGACAGCTCTCGGATCTCGGCTGAGCTCCAGAACGATCTCGCACTCGCTTCGGCTGGCGCTGACCTGGAGCTGGCCTCGCGCGCGACCAACCCGACCCGGATAATCGGGGCGGTCGAGCGGACCACGCTCCCTTCCAGAGCGGTAGCGAAGTCGGCGCGCACTCCACGCCCGCGTCGTTCTCCCACGCCGCGGGTCATTCCCGACGTGATGCAGGAGAATGAGATCGTGCAGGAACCAGAAGTGGCCGCAGTCGAGGAGCCGATGCCAGCTCCTGCGCCGGTCGAAGAGGCGCCTGTCGAGATCGCGGCGTCGACGCGTCCCCGCGCGATCGAGCCTTCTTCCGGCGGCGCCGGTCCGAGCACTCGCGGCACCGATTGGGGAACGCTCATCGGCATCGCCGGCGCGGTCATTATCCGCGGTGGCGATGTCGGCGAAGACCGCTGCATTCCGCCCAGCGCGGGTCGCGGCCGCTCGCCGGTTTCCATCAACGAGCGCTTTCCGCCCACGGGCCGGGGCACGGGCAGGGTCAGGATGAGCGGGCGGATTGGGGGGCGCACCACCGGCCGCGAGATAATTCGTACCGCGCCGGCGCGACCTCGCGACATCGGTAGCAGCCGGCCGATGCAGACCTCGTCGTCCGTTCGGGCGATGCCTAGTGACGGCGGAAGTGGTACGGCCAGCAATGCGCGCGAAGGGAAAGCGACTGCGAATGGGGATGTTCAGTAGAAGCACTCCCCCGGAGTGAAAGAACGCGGCCAACAGGGCCGCGTTCTTTCCTCACGCACCGGAAGATTCGGATATGTTAACGCATGACGGTTTCAGGATCTTCCGGCGGGCGAGCCCCCGCCAAGCCACCGCCGACGGACGATCCCGAGCGCACCCTTTCGCTGCTTCGCGCGACGCTCGAGTCCACGGCTGACGGACTGCTGGTGGTCGATACCGCCGGGAAGGTAGCCAGCTACAACTCCAGGTTCGTCGAGCTGTGGCAGATTCCCCGGGCTCTCGTCGAAAAAGGGGACGACGGGGAGTTGTTGGGCTTCGCCATCGGACAACTGGCCGACCCGACCGCATTCGCGGCCAAGGTCCAGCACCTGTATCACAACCCCGCGGAGACGAGCTTCGACGTCCTGAATTTCACGGACGGACGAATATTCGAGCGATACTCGTTGCCGCAGCGAATCGGCACCGAGATCGTCGGACGTGTCTGGAGCTTCCGGGACGTCACCGCGCGCGAGCAGGCGCAGGCCGCGCTGCGCTCGAGCGAGGAACGGCTTCGGCATTCTCAGAAAATGGAGGCGGTGGGGAGCCTTGCCGGCGGGATCGCCCACGACTTCAACAACCTGCTGACGGTCATCTCCGGACACTGCGAGATGATCCTTGATACGATTCCGAAAAACGCGCCGATCGCCACGGATGTCGTGGGCATTCGCGACGCGGCGCGCCGCGCGGCCGGGCTGACCCATCAGCTGCTCGCTTTCAGCCGCAGGCAGGTGTTGCAGCCCGAAGCGCTCGACCTGAACTCGTTGGTCGCGTCCGTCGAGACCATGCTCGAGCGCCTCCTTCCAGAAGACGTGCGGACCGAGCTCGTGCCATGCACGGCTCCCGTGGTCGTTGAGATAGACAGCGGTCAGTGTCAGCAGCTTCTGTTGAACCTTGCGTTGAACGCACGCGACGCAATGCCGAACGGAGGCACGCTTCGAATCGAAACGAAGCGTACCGTGCTAGCCTCCGGTCCCGCCGCGGCACTGGGCATTCCGCCGGGCGAGTACGTGGAGCTGCGAATCGGCGACACGGGAACAGGAATGACACCCGATGTCCGGCGGCGGATCTTCGAGCCCTTCTTTACGACGAAGGAAGTGGGCAAGGGGACAGGACTGGGCTTGTCCACCGCATACGGCATTGCGCACCAGAGCGGCGGCGCGATCGAAGTGGAGAGCGCCGTTGGCGCTGGCTCGACGTTTCACGTGTATTTCCCGCTCATCGACGGAGGCGGTGCGAGCCCTCGTGGTAAACAGACCCCGGCTCACGGCGTCGCGCGGATCCCGGACGAGAAGGTGATTCTCTTCGTCGAAG
>JBKJKB010000127.1:0-10900 GCA_046597675.1 Gemmatimonadaceae bacterium | reverse complement strand
GGCCGCGGAGAACTGCTGAGCCGCAAGCGAATTTGACCTGCCTGGCACATCGACGCCCCAGCCGGGTAGGATTTAGGATTGGTCCGCTTACTGCGTTTAAAGAGCTCGCTGGGCCGGAACCGCTTCCAGAGCCCGCCAAGCAACAGCTAGCACCCCAACAGCCAACAGCCAACAGCCCATTATATGACCAGAATATTTCTCAGTTTTGTCCTCGCAGGCGCGATCGGGACCATGCTCGCGCCGAGCGATGCCGCGGCGCAGAGCGCGTGGCGAACGATTCACAGCGATGCACGAATGACGGTGGCACTCGACACGACCAGGATCCGGACGTCGGATGAAGGGTCGTATGTCGTTTTTGTGCGGTGGGATTACGCGACGCCGCGCCGCGCGGAGAGCCGTCGCGATTACACGCGCATGGTGCAGCAGGTCCAGGTGAAGTGCTCGCCGATCCGCGTGAAAAGAATCGGCGCGTCGCTGTACTCCTCGCAGGGTCGGGTGGTGGAGGAAGTCCCCCCGGTGAGTCGCCGGATTCTGGGGAACATGGCGTGGGATCCGCCGCGTGCGGGATCGGAAGGCGCGCGCGTTTATCCCACGGTGTGCCAGGCTTTGACGAGGCGGCCGGTTCGGGGCTAGCGTTTCCGAGGCGAATGAGAAGAGACCCGCGAGAGCGGGTCTCTTTTTTGTCGATGACTGTGCATTACGCGAACATAATCGCGTATTGCGAGACCGGGGGAGCGGGTGAAAATTATGTTACGAATATCCGCCGATGGCTAACTCTGTGGTGCGAACGACTTTGAGGTATGTCCGGTGCATACACGTGACGGAGTGTCGAACCCGCTGTCTTACTTCACAGCGGAACGCCGGACTGTTGCATTGTGGTCCGGGCCGTAATGTGCGGGTTACCCGCTCCGCCAAGCTTTTCAGCCAGCAGGGTCTCATGACAACGCTTCGCAGGACTTTTGTGGCGGCGACTGCCGCGGGTATCGCGCTGACTTCGGTTGCGGACGCGCAGCGGTCCACGCGCGCTCCGGCGGCCAGGGCGCCAGCTCCGGTGGTGAAGCCGATCGTGGTCGTGCTCCCGGTCGACGAAACGCCGGGCGACTCCGTTCGCACGATGATTCAGCGTGACCTCGACTACGGCGACCGGCTCACGCCGCTGGCGCTCGACCCCTCTCTCCTGAAGCCGATGGCACCATCGGATGGGAGCGTCAACTACTCTTTTTTCGCAGGGTTCAAGGTGGCGGCGATCGTGGCGCCGCGCCGCAGCTCCACCGGAATACGGGTGGCTGTGTACGACGTGGCCACGAAGGCCCTGACGCGCGAGTCGGACTTCGCGGTGCCGGAAGTGCCGGCATTGCGCGAGTCGGAGATCCGCGATTCGGTGATCAGGACGTGGGAGCAGCGCGATCTGGAATCGCGTGCGGCGCTGGTGCGCACGACCTTCATGCGGGACTCGCTGGCGGCGGCGGCCGCGAAGAAGCCAACACGCAACCGAAAGAAGCGCGAAGCAGAAGTGGCAATGCGCGATTCACTGATGCGCGTAGCGGTGCTGGAAGATTCAGTCCTGCGAGCGCGTATCGATCGGGACATCGCGGAGCGGAACGAGGCGCTCGTGGTATTGGTGGCGCGGGATTTCGCGCGGCGGGATTCACTGGCATCGGCGCAGCGATTCGCCATACATGGAATAGCGGACGAAGTGCAGCGTTGGCTGACCGGTCATCGCGGAATGGCGCAGAGCCGTGTGGCGTACGTGCACAACGGCCAGCTGTTCGTCGTGGACAGCGACGGAGCCAACAATCGTCCGGCAACGCAAAGCGGAACGGCCCTGTCGCCGTCGTGGCACCCGGGCGGAACGCGCGTGGTGTTCGCGGATCTGAACGACGCGGGCACGCAGATAGTGGAAGCGAATCTGGTTACTGGTGGCTTGCGCGAGCTTTCGGCGACGCCGCGTGGTCTCAACCTCACGCCGGTGTACACGCCGGACGGCCGATCGGTCGTGTACGCGCACGCGCGGGATGCGGGCGCGGACCTGGTGATCGCGAGTCTGGAGGAATCCGCTCCGGCGCGCCGCATTTCCAGCCTGGAGTTGTACGACAGGTCCTCACCCTCGTTTAGCCCCGACGGGCGGCAGCTCGCGTTCATCTCGCCACGGTCGTGGCAGGGGACCCGGATGACCCCGCAGCTATTCACGATGAATCTCGACGGCAGCGAGGAGAAGCAGCTCACTCCGAGCGTGAAGGGAGTGCGCAGCTACCGCACGAGCCCGGACTGGTCGCCGGACGGGCTGCGCGTCGCGTACATGCAGCAGAACGGAGATTTTCAGGTCTGGCTGATCGACGTCCGCACTCAGAGCATGAAGCGGCTGACGACGTTCGCCGAGAACGAAGACCCCACATGGGCGCCCGACAGCCGGCATGTCGCGATCGCGTCCACGCGCGGTGGCACCAAGGAGATCTGGGTTCTGGACGTCGAGAGCGGGAGGATGCGCCAGCTCACGAATGCGCCCGGCGCGCGACTGCCCTCGTGGTCGCCGGTGATTCAGCCGGGAGCGGCTCCGGTTGCGGTGGTCCGAGGAGAAGCCGGGGGTAACTGAAAAAACGCTACCTGCTGTGTGCTGCGCCCCGGCCGCCATGGGCGCAGTACGCAGCACGTAGCGTCTTTACCAGGCGAGCACCAAGGCAAAGATCAAGGGTGCGACGATCGACGCATCCGACTCGATCACATGCTTGGGCGTGTCCTTCCCAAGCTTCCCCCACGTGATCTTCTCGTTCGGCACAGCGCCTGAATACGAGCCGTAGCTCGTCGTCGAATCGCTGATCTGGCAGAAGTATCCCCACAGCGGCACGCTGTCACGCTTGAGGTCCTGGTGCAGCATTGGCACGACGCAGATCGGGAAATCGCCCGCGATGCCGCCGCCGATCTGAAAAAACCCTACCGACGTCTTCGGCGCGGTGTCCGTGTACCAGTCGGCCAGCCGCGTCATGTACTCGATGCCAGTGCGAACCGTGTGAACGTTCTTCACGTCGCCTGCGATGACGTGTCCGGCGTACATGTTACCCAGCGTCGAGTCCTCCCAGCCAGGCACGAACATCGGCAAGTTTTTCTGCGCCGCCGCGACCAGCCATGAGTCCTTCGGATCTATCTGGTAGCTGGACTCGAGCTGCCCGCTCAGAAGGATCCTGTAAAGAAATTCGTGCGGGAAGTAGCGCTCGCCCTTCTTGTCCGCCGCGACCCACTCGGCGAGCACCTCGTTCTCGATGCGCCGCATCGCCTCCATCTCCGGGATGCACGTATCGGTGACTCTGTTCATGTGCCGGCGCAGCAGATCCTCTTCCTGCTCCGCGGTCAGCGACCGGTAGTTCGGCACGCGCTCGTAGCAGTCGTGCGCCACGAGATTGAAGACGTCCTCCTCGAGATTCGCGCCAGTACACGAAATGGCGTGCACCTTGTCCTGCCGGATCATCTCGGCGAGCGACAGCCCGAGCTCGGCCGTGCTCATGGCGCCGGCAAGCGTGACCAGCATCCGCCCGCCGCCGTCGAGATGAGCGATGTAATCGTCGGCAGCATCGACCAGCGCCGCCGCGTTGAAGTGGCGAAAGTGGTGACGGACGAACGCGCTCACGGGCCCGGCGGCGGGGGCGGATTTCGGTGCGCTTGGCATGGTGGTGACTGGTGACTGGTGACTAGTCAAATTCCCCTGCAGTCCCAATTCGGCCGCGCAAGATTGCATAGCTGTGATGACGAACCCGATATGCTCATCCAGATCGACTCCGAGCTCCTCCGCTCCCCGGATCACATCATCCCGGCTCACCCCGCGGGCGAAGGCCTTGTCTTTCATCTTCTTCCGGACGGATCGCGCGTCCACGTCGTGCACGCTGCGCGAGGGCTTCACCAGCGCGGTGGCGGTGATCAGGCCGGTGAGCTCATCCACGGCGAACAGCGTCCTCGCCATGGCCGACTCGCGCGGCACGCCGGTGTAGTTGGCGTGTCCAAGGATCGCCTGGAGCACGTCCTCCGGGTATCCGCGCTCGCGCAGCACGCTGACGCCGTGGGACGGGTGCTCTTCGGTGGCCGAATGCGCGCCGTTCGGGAACCGCTCGTAGTCGAAGTCGTGAATCAGGCCGGCAAGTCCCCAGCGCTCAGGATCCTCGCCGAGCCTGGTGGCGTACGCGCGCATGGCGGCTTCAACGGAAAGCATGTGCTTGCGCAGCGATTCACTGGCCGTGTACTCGTGCATTAGCGCCAGGGCACTGTCGCGATCAGGAAGCGCGGTGTCGGTCATTGCGTGTAGGTGTCGAGGTATTTGACGCCCGCTGCGGTATTGAAGATTATCACGCTATCGTCGGGCTTGATTGTACCGTCGGCGACCAGGCGCCGCACTGCAGGAACGCACGCCCCGCCCTCCGGGCAGGCGAAGATCCCTTCGAGTCGCGCGATGTCGCGCGCGCCCTGGATCAGCTCGGCGTCGCTTACGGCGACCGCAATGCCGCCAGACTCGCGGAGCGCGTCGAGAATCAGAAAATCGCCGATGGCTTTCGGAACGCGCAAACCGGACGCAATCGTCGCGGCGTTGGGGAATTCGTCGGCGAAGCGCGCGCCGCTCTCGAATGCCGTGACGATCGGCGCGCACCCGTCGGCTTGGACCGAGATCATCTTCGGCCGCTCGGAGCCGATCCATCCGAGCTCCTCCATTTCCGCGAACGCCTTCCACATTCCGATCAGCCCCGTTCCGCCGCCCGTTGGGTAGACGATCACGTCAGGCAGCATCCAGCCGAGCTGCTCAGCGAGCTCGTAGCCGAGGGTCTTCTTTCCCTCGACGCGGTAGGGCTCCTTGAGGGTCGAAACGTCGAACCAACCTTCCGCCTCCTTCCCGCGTGCAACCTCGACGCCGCAGTCGGTGATCAGGCCATCCACGAGCCGAACGTGCGCGCCGGTGAACGTCGTCTCGATGATGTTCGCGCGCGGCGTGTCACTCGGCATGAAGAGGTGCGCCTCGATTCCCGCGCGTGCCGCATAGGCCGCGAGCGCGCCCGCTGCGTTGCCGGCTGATGGAGCTGCTACTTTTGAAACCCCAAGCTCTTTTGCTCGCGAGACCGCCACAGTCATTCCGCGCGCCTTGAAGCTCTGGGTCGGATTGCCTGCCTCGTCCTTGATGTACAGCGAGGCGCACCCGAGTTCTGCGCCGAGCCGGATGGATGGCACCAATGGCGTGAACCCTTCGCCCAGAGAGATCACGTTGGCGGCGTCCGCCACCGGCAGCACCTCGGCGTAGCGCCAGAGATCGTTCCGGCGCGAGCGCAGCGATTCTCGAGTCAGACTTTCGCCAGCGGCCGCCAGATCGTAGCGCGCCAACAGCGGCTTGCCGCAGTGGCTGCATACGTTGTGCAACCGCGTCGCGTCGTGCTCGGCGCCACACGCTCCGCACTCGAGATGAGTCAGAAAGGAATACGTCATCTGATCCCGAGCAGCTTGTGCGTCTGCAGGCTCAGTTTCCACCGGGGATGCGCGAGGCAGTACTCGAGCGCCAGCCGCGTATTGCGATCCACGTCGGGTCCGTCCATGGGTTGGAGAAAGTAATGATCGAAGCTCAGCGACTCGAACTTCTCCGGCGGTGCCAGCTCCTGCGGAAAGACGAGCTTCAGCTCGTTGCCGGACTGGAGCACCAACTCCGCTTCGGCTTTGGGGCTGACGCAGAGCCAGTCGATTCCCGCCGGCGCCAGCTGCGTGCCGTTGCTTTCCACGGCGACTTCGATGCCGCGCGCATGGAACGCGTCGATCGCCGCGGCATCGAGCTGCAGCAGCGGCTCGCCGCCGGTGCATACGACGAACGGGCGCGCGTCAGGCGCCGGCCACTTCGCCGCGACCGCGGCGGCGAGCTCGCCGGCCGTCGCGAATTTTCCGCCATCGGGGCCGACGCCCACGAAATCGGTGTCGCAGAAGTTGCAGACGGCGGAGTCACGGTCCTGCTCGCGGCCGCTCCACAGGTTGCACCCCGCGAACCGGCAGAACACGGCTGGGCGGCCGGCGTGCGTGCCCTCGCCCTGCAGCGTGTAGAAGATCTCCTTGACGGTGTACATGCTCAGCCGGTCGCGTAGCGGATCGGATCGACCAGCCCCGCTTCGGCGAAGCCGCGCAGGCGGAGCTGGCAGGAGTCGCACTCGCCGCAGGCGCGGCCCCGGGAATCAGGATCGTAACAGCTGGTGGTGCTTGCGTAGTTCACACCCAGATCGGTTCCCAGCCGGATGATCTCGGCTTTGGAAAGATCGATGAGCGGCGCGCGTATCGTGAACGTGCCTTCCGTCGTGCCGGCCTTCGTCGCCACGGTGGCGAGCTTCTCGAATGCCCGGATGAATTCCGGGCGGCAATCGGGGTACCCGCTGTAGTCGAGCGCGTTCACGGCGATGAAGATGCGGAAAGCTCCCACGACTTCAGCAAACCCCAGAGCAAGGGAGAGCAGGAGCGTGTTACGCGCCGGCACGTAAGTGACAGGAATCCGGTCCGCGGTCGGGTCTTCGTTTTTCGGAACGGCAATGTCGGCCGTGAGCGCGGAGCCGCCGATCGCGCGGAGGTCCACCTGCACGACGACGTGCTGCGCGACCGCGAGGTCAGCCGCGACCTTTCGCGCCGCATCGAGCTCACTTGCGTGCCGCTGGCCATAGTCCAGGCTGAGCGCGTGGAGCTGAAAGCCGTCGCGTATGGCGACCGCGGCTGTCGTGGCCGAGTCGAGTCCGCCGCTGAGCAGCACTACTGCCTTTCGTGAGTCTTTCATCGCTCCCGAAAAGCTATTCGCTTCCTGGGCGCGGATGGGCCTTACAGTGCTTCCCGCAGCCCATCTGGTACCGGTTGCGCGCGAACCAGCGGTATAACTTCTCCGCGAGGCCGCGCACGAGGGGAACGCTGAAGACCCAGGTGATCCACCGCCCGCGCGGCAGCAGGTCGAGCAGCAGCTCGATCGCGGCTGCCCCCTGCCACGTCTTCCCATCCGACGCGCGCACGACCTGCATGGACTCCGTGAACGCACGCTCGCCGATCCAGGGAAACCGCGCCTGGACACCGGGCGCCTGAGCGGGGACGACTTCCAGCTTTCCGCCGCGATCCCATCTCGTGAGCCCGGCGACGATCCTTCTGCAGACGCTGCAGTGGCCGTCGTACACGACCGTGTACGTCCGGGCGGGAGCGACGGCGCCCAAGCTACGACTTGCCAGCCGGGTGCTGAGCCCTTGGCTGTTGCTGGGTGAGACAGTGGATAGCGCCCAGCCCCCAGACCAGATCGGTGGCATGAATCCCGACGACGCGCCGGCCGGGAAGGAGATCCGCCAACGTGTGCATGGCTATGCGGTCCGCGGGGTCGTTGAAGGTGGGCACCAGGACGGAGTTGTTGCAGACGTAAAAGTTGGCGTAGCTCGCGGGCAACCGCTCACCACGCATCATCACGGGCTCCGGAAACGGAAGCTTGACTACGTGCAGCGGGCGCTCGCGCGACGCGTGCTCCAGGCGTCGCAGGTTGTCGCGCGAGCGCCCGTGGTTCTCGTCGGCTGGATCCTCCTCGTACGCGAGCACGACCGTATCCACTGACGTGAAGCGCGCGATGTCGTCGATGTGGCCATGCGTGTCGTCGCCCACGCAGCCTTCGCCCAGCCAGACGGTTCGGGAAATGCCGAGGTATTCCGAGAACGCGTCCTCGTACACCTTTCGCGTCATTCCGGGATTGCGCACCTGCACGTCGGACAGAAGCCATTCCTCGGTGACGAGCAGAGTTCCCGCGCCGTTCGTCTCGATGCCACCGCCTTCCAGGACTAGCGGTCCCATGCCGTCCGGCCGCTCCGCGCGCACCATCGGCCAGCCACTGATGTCGCGGACCGCATCCGGCACGTTCGCGTCGCGCGAGTAGTTGTCGTACTTGGCCCATGCGTTGAAGGTCCACCCGACCCACCGCAGTGACCCGTCCCGCAGAACCGCGGTAGGCGCCGAATCACGAAGCCAGACACGGTCGGTCGACACCATGTGCAGCCGGAATCGTGACGGGTCCACGTGATGAGAGGCGAGGTTGGCCGCCGCGAGCTCGCGCGAGCTTTCATCGTTGCACAGAATCTCGACCGGCTCGGACCGCGCGAGAGCGCGCACGATTTCGGCATACACCCATGTGATCGCCTCGAGCTTGCCGGGCCAATCGGGCTCGTGATGCGGCCACGCGATCCATGTCGCGGCGTGCGGCTCCCACTCGGCGGGCATTCTCGGCGCGGCTGGAGAGTTCGATTGCATCCGACCGGAATCCAAGTAGTGAGTTACGGGTTTATGAGTCGCGAGCAGGAAGTTACGACGGCGCCGCTACCTGCCGATGTAGCGGTTCAATATTTGGGAGTACGCATCAATGCGTCTGTCTCTGAGGAAGGGCCAGCTGCGGCGGGTGCTCTCGATGACGGCGGGATCGCACTCGACAACCAGCACCTCGGGCTCGGTCCCGGCTTCGGCGACCATGCGACCGAACGGGTCGGCCACGAACGAGTGGCCGAAGAACTCCAGGCCGTTGGTGCCCGGCTCGTCCTCATGCCCGCACCGGTTGGGCGATGCGACGTACACACCGTTCGCTATCGCGTGCGCGCGCTGAGCGGTCTGCCATGCCTCTACCTGCGCTACGCCGAACTCGTCCTTCTCCGACGGATGCCAGCCGATCGCGGTCGGATAGAAGATGACTTCGGCGCCGAGCAGCGCGGTGATTCGCGCCGCTTCCGGATACCACTGGTCCCAACAGATCAGCACGCCGATGGTCGCATAGCGCGTCTTCCACACCGCGAACCCGGCCGTCGTGTTCGTCGGTGTCTGCGCGTCGCCCGGCGTGAAATAGAATTTCTCGTTGTAGAGCGGATCGTCCGGGATATGCATCTTGCGATACACGCCGAGCAGCTCGCCGTTCGCGTCTATGACAGCCGCGGAGTTGCGATACACGCCCGCTGCCTGGCGCTCGAACAGCGGCACGACGATCACGACTTCGAGCTCCTTCGCGACCGCGGCCAGCCGGTCGGTCGTAGGGCCGGGTATGGCCTCGGCAAGATCGAAACGCTCGACCCGCTGCGATTTGCAGAAGTAGGGGGCGTTGAACAGCTCCTGCAGGCAGACGATCTGCGCCCCGCGCCTGGCGGCCTCACGCACGCGAGCGATCGCGCGATCCACGTTGGCCACGACGTCGTCGGTGATCTTCTCCTGGATGATGCCGATGGTGAACGGCTTGCCTGTCATCGCGCTCGCTCCGCTCTCAATGCACCAGCTGACGGAGCACGTACGGGAGGATCCCTCCGTGCCGGTAGTAGCTGAGCTCCTCGGGCGTGTCGATCCGGACCCGCGCGGTGAATGTCTTCGGTTGCGCGCCGGGCGAAGAAGCGCGCACGGTCAGGATGGAGCGCGGCTGCAGGTTTTCGTCGAGCCCTTCGATGTCGTAGCTCTCGAAACCCGTCAGCTCCAGCGTCTCGCGCGTCTGGTCGTTCACGAACTCCAGCGGAAGAACGCCCATGCCCACGAGGTTGGAGCGGTGAATTCGCTCGAACGACTCGGCGATCACGGCACGAACGCCGAGCAGCGCGGTTCCCTTCGCGGCCCAGTCGCGCGACGATCCCGTGCCGTACTCCTTTCCGGCGATCACCATGAGCGGAGTGCGCGTGCTCTGGTAGTTCATGGCAGCGTCGTACAGCGGCACCGCGTCCCCACCGGGAGTGAGCGCCGTCCACCAGCCTTCCATCCCGGGCGCGAGCTCGTTGCGCAGACGGATGTTGGCGAAGGTGCCGCGCATCATCACTTCGTGATTGCCGCGGCGCGATCCGTATGAGTTGAACTCCCTGGTCTTCACTCCCTGCTCGATCAGCCACTTGCCCGCGGGGCTCGCCGCCGGGATCGAGCCCGCGGGGGAAATGTGATCCGTGGTGATGGAGTCGCCGAACTTTCCGAGCACGCGCGCGCCGCGGATCGGGCGCACGCCGGGCGGCTCAAGCGTCATCCCGTCGAAGAACGGCGGGTTCTTCACGTACGTGGACTTCTCGTCCCACTCATAGAGGTCACCCGTGGGCGTCGGCAGCGAACGCCAGTTGTCGTCACCGTCGAAGACGTTGGCGTACTGCGTGGTGAACATCTCCGCCTTCACCGAGCGCAGGACCTCGTCCTCGACTTCCTTGGGTGTCGGCCAGATGTCACGCAGATAGACGGGCCCGTCCTTGCCCGGGCCGATCGGCTCGGTGTTGAAGTCGAGGTCCATGTGGCCGGCGAGCGCGTACGCGACGACCAGCGGTGGCGAGGCGAGATAGTTGAATCGCGTGTGCGGGTTGATCCGACCCTCGAAGTTGCGATTCCCGGAGAGCACCGCCGCGACGACGAGCTTGTGCTCTTCTATCGCCGCGGAGATCGGCTCGGGCAGTGGGCCGGAGTTGCCGATGCACGTCGTGCAGCCGTAGCCCACGGTCTGAAAACGCAATGCGTCGAGCGCTTCCGTAACGCCCGCTTTCGCGAAGTAATCGGTCACGACCTTGGAGCCGGGCGCGAGACTCGTCTTCACCCACGGCTTGGTCGCCAGGCCTTTCGCGACTGCGTTGCGAGCGAGCAAGCCGGCCGCGAGCATCACGCTGGGGTTGGACGTGTTGGTGCAGCTCGTGATCGCGGCGATCACGACGGATCCGTGTCGCAGGGGGAACGAAACGCCGTTCATCTCCACCGATACCGCGCCGTGCATGTGCTGCTGCTCTTCCGCCGTCGCGGCCACGACGTTGGGCGAAAGCCCGGGTGCCGCGGAGACGTTGGTGGCCTGACGCACGGTAGCGACGGCCTGCAGAGTGCCCGCCTTCGCAAGCTCGTTCTCCAACGACTCGCGGAAGAGCTGCTTGGCCATCTTTAGCGGCACCCGGTCCTGCGGGCGCTT
>JBKJKB010000361.1:0-2884 GCA_046597675.1 Gemmatimonadaceae bacterium | reverse complement strand
CTTCGTGGCCGATGTTCACGAGCGCGACGATGCCGTGCATCGCCCCGGGATAATTGAGCTCGAACGCGTTGTGCAGAGCGAACGCGTCCACGTCCACGATCGACGGAGACAGCCCGGCCTCGCTCAACAGGCGCAGCTTCGCCTCGACGAGATCCCGCTTTGCGGCGACGAGCAGCACGTTCATCTGGCTGTTGCCGTCGTCGTGCGGGTCGAGGACCTGGAAATCGAGCTCGACCGCGTCCATGTCCTCGAAGGGCACGTGCTGCTGCGCTTCCCAGCGCATCACCTCGCGCGCCTCGCGCTCGCCAACGCGCTCCGCCTGGATCTTTTTGACGATCACGTCGCGGCCGCCGACGGCGGTGACGACTTCCTTCGTCTTGACCTCCGCCATCGCCAGGCATTCGCGAATGGCCTCGGCGACGATGCCAGGGTCCATGACCTCGCCTTCGACGATGGCGTCGGTGGACAGGGGGGCAATGCCGACCTTGACCAGCTCCGGCTCACCCTTGGAGTGGTCGATGACGACTGCCTTGATCAAGCCGGACCCTATGTCGAGGCCTACGGTCGGCTTACGACGGCCGAAAAGCGCCATGCTATCCTGGTGAAGGTTCGCTAAAGTCTGGCCGCCTGCCACCTTTGTCAACAAAAACTTTAAGTGGCGCGCCTTAAACGATGCTCTTGCTTCTGGTTGCGCGCGTCAGGCCGATGGGTTGAATGCCCGGCTTGCGCGTCGCTTACAACCTCAGAAACGATTGGAAGCTACGTAGGTAACAATCCCGATCGCTGGTGATTCAGTCCACCGCGTATCCCAAGGCAACGGCATTGTCGCGGAATCTTCGGTCTCGAGTGATGACGCGAACGAGCCGCGGCGGGATCCCGATCGACTCGAGCGTTGCCAGATGAATCGCGTCGAGTGTGCGGACCGGCTCCACGGAAAACTTTCGCCCGGCTCTCAGGAGAATGTCCGTGGTGATCGCGGAGACATCGCATGAGGCGATGAACGCGTCGATGGCGGCCAGGACCGCGCGCTCCTGGCGCTCGTCGATGCGTTCGCTAATTCGATCTCTCGTCACAGCGCGCCGCGCCTCGGCGATGGTGAGCGCAGAGGTTACGCGGCGTTCTGTGATTTCCAGATCACGACGGGCGGCTGGATCTTCGTTCAGAACCGCGGCGAGCAGGGAGCTCGTCTCCACGTAAGCTGTGCGAATCCCAGCGATGTCGCGGCTCACCCCTCGTCCCGGTCTTCATCGATCATTCGCTGGGCGGTACCGGGCGGCATCTGAATCACGCCTTTAGCCGGCCACTTGGCGAACGGGTCACCGCCGTTACCGGGCCGGATGACGCCTTCGCGAACCAGGCGATTGTATTTCGCCATGTGGGGATCATCGCCATGAGCGACAGGCTCTGGCGACCGCAGCTCCGCGACAGGCCGGCCCCGGTCAGTGATTAGCACGCGCTCGCCGGCCTGAATTTTCCGCAGGTAGCGACTGAGGTTGTTTTTGAGCTCGCGGATACCGACGGTTGTCATCTCCCAATTGTAGCTCCACGTAGCTACAATTGCAATGGCTTGCCGGTTCCGGGTCAATGGAGCTCGGTCCACGACCTGGGCAGCGGGGTGATGCGGACCCCTGTCGAATCGGACGTTACGCGCACATTGATCCCGGTTCGCCTGCGGGCGCGCCTGGCAGGATCGCCGACCTGGGCCTCGGCAATGAGCCAATACATCTCTTGATTGAGACGCACTGTCGTGATAGTGGCGCTATCGGCGGCTCCTCGGATAACGACGGTCCGCGCGCCGCCGGGAGCGAGGGCCGAATTCGCCGCTTCCCAATTGGCGACGGACGACCAGAGCGCGTTCTCACTGGCGGCGAAAGCGCGCTGTCTGTTCACGCCGGCTGCGGCGACATCGTGGTCGAGCCGTACGGCGGCGTGGGTCGCGACGATCAACGCCCCCACAACCACTACGCCCAGGATCGACAGCAGCAGCACAAATCCGTCGCGGTTGCGCGTGTCAATCACGGTTGCGGAGTGCGACGGAAATCAGGGTGGAATCCATGTATTCCGCAGCCGGGGTGCGGCCGAGCCGGAGGAGCCCCAGCGGCTGTCCCCGTACGGATATGTTGATGCGAGCGGTTCGGAATCCCGCGTCCACCGACGTGAGCGGTCCCGACGCGGCATCGAAGTACTCGAACGAGACACCGCTCTGCCCCGCTTTGGAGTAGCCGGTGTAAGGACCACTAAGCGGCTGAATCGGTTTGCAGCTCGACGGTCCGAGCGGGTTGCAGCGACGGTAGCCGAGGTACCAGCGCGAATCTGACGAACGGTAGAGACTGTAGCTCCCCCGCCGAACGATTCGTAGCGGCGCGCCGCGCCTAATCCAGCTGCTGGCGGCGTTGCGGAGTGTGATGACGTGCGCCTGCGCCGCGCCATCTTCGGGAGAAGTAAAGCCGGTGGACGGTGGGCAGGCCGTCGCCGCCGTACCGGAGGAAACCGACGCGATCGTGTGACGGTCCCAACGTGGCTGCCCCGCGGTGGCGACGGAATCGTCGTTATAGATGAGGAGCAGATCGCCCGTATCCGGTGCCGCGAGAAGTGAGGTGAGCGGAAGTTTGCTCGCGAGGTTTTCGGGCGGGATTCGGATCGTGTAGCCGGGCGCGGAATCGCAGGTGATCGACGTGCCGATGGTGCTGGAGAACTCGACCGCGGAGTCGGCGGTCAGCGGGAGAGTGTCCAGCGGCGACGCCGAGAGCAGGTCTGTGGCGAGAACTTCGGCTGCGTCGCGGACATCGCTTCGGGTAGAGACCATGAGGGCTATGGAGCGAAAGACCTGTTGTTGCCGGCGGAGGCCTTCGTGGATGGCGCCTCCGACGATGGAGAGGAGCGC
>JBKJKB010000233.1:0-5829 GCA_046597675.1 Gemmatimonadaceae bacterium | reverse complement strand
GCTTCGGCGGCGAAGGACCGGGGCAGGTACCTGGTCGCGCTCGACGCCATGCGGGGCGAGAGCTTCGCGGCGCTGATAGACGTCGCCGGCGACGGGACGATCCCGGCGGCCGTTCCGGTGAGAATCGTGCCGCGGCCCGCCCTGGCCGAGGAAGCGGCGAGAGCGGGCGCCGAGCGGCTCGACGGCGGGCCGCACGTTTCCGGCGCAGCTCGAATGCTGGACTCGATAATTGCGGCAGGTCCCGTCGATCTGGCCGCATGGGAGCCGGATTACGGCCGGGCTGCCGAGGCGCAGGTGAAGTGGGAGGCAGCGCACGGCCGGCCGCTCCCGAAGTGACTGTGGACGCATGCGTCTTGCGACCAGCGGTGGTCGCCGACCTGGAGGAGATCGCGGAGATAGAGCGGGTCTGTTTCCGGAGCGATCCTTGGCCGCGGCAGTCGTTCGTATCGTTCATCGGGCGCGACGGCGTCACGTTCATCGTCGCCGAGGATCCGCGGCGAGAGGGAATCGCGGGCTATGCAGTGCTCATTCAGGTGGCTGACGAGGCCGAGCTGCTCAACCTAGCAGTTGCGGTGGGCGCCAGGCGAACCGGCGTCGGGAGCGCGCTCCTCGAAAGCGTGCTTGGCTCGGCATATGGCGAAGGAGTCACGACTGTTTATCTGGAAGTCAGGGAATCGAACGCGGCCGCGCACGGGCTATATGAGGCTCACGGCTTCGTTGAGGTCGGGCGACGCCGCGGGTACTATCAAGAGCCAGAGGAGGACGCGCTTATCCTGCAGAGGGTACGGGAGAAGCCTTAGCCGTCTGCTCCGGATCGCGGAGTGTCGATCCGCCGATCCGGTCGGGGCTGGACGTCAGCGTGACGGGAAGCTCAGAATCGGGACGTCAAACCGCCCGTTCGTAATCGTGATGACCTGCGGTGATCCCGATAGCGGCCAGGTCTCCGCAGTGCCCTCGAAGGACCCGATGATACGCGTACCCGTCACGGATTCAATTGTCACGGTTCCTCCCGTGAAGTGATAGTCATTTGCCGCGTCGAAGAAAAACACGGGTGCCCCGCTCGCGACGGGCACATCTATCCCAAAGGAATTCCAATACAAAGTCAGCGTACACGGGCCGCCCCCCGAAGGGCACTCGACGTCGGACAGCGGAAGTGTCTGCGGGGTAGTCACGCGGGGGAAGGACAGGAAGAGAACGTCGGCACGTGCCGACGACCGCATTTGGATGCCCTGGACAATCATCGTTTCGATGCCGGCATAACGATCCACGACGACGGCCGCGCCATCCGTGTACGGGCCCCTGCGGAACGGATCAATCCGGCCCGCTGCCCGGAAGGAACCCGTTTCCGAACCGCTGTAGTCGAAGTTGATCCAACCCCCCAAGGCTGTTGGGTCGGTCGGGCCATCGCCACCGCATCCGGCGGTGGCCACCCAGAGCGCGATGCACCCGCGGGTAAAGAGAGATGAAGCGGACATAAGGTGTCGTGAAAAACCCGCGCTAAAAATTCACGTCGATCGCGTAAAGGCCCCTGCGCTCCTCACCGATGCGGCCGCCCACATAGATTGTCCGGCCGGCATACACAGGGGCCCGGGTAAATGCTGGTTCGGCATGAAAGTCTCCGCCATATTGCCAGACAATTTTCCCCTCTTCGTTGAGTGCACGTAGTCGCCCTGTGTTGATGATAGCCAGGCCTGAAGCGGTTCCTATATCATCAGTTGACCCATCTATGCCGACCTCCCACACCAATTTTCCGGAACTCAGATCAAGCGCCTCTACATACAACGCATCTCCGCCGACAACCACTATGGAGTTTAAAAGAACGCCGCGGTCATAAGGCCCGCGCCCCCGGCGTTCCCATTGGAGTGCGCCGGTCATTCGATCGAGCGCGTATACCCTACCATTCCGGCTGGGCACAATTACCTGCGTCGCGGTGACGCCGGCTAAACCTACCGAGCCGCCGATCCACGATGCATCCGCCGCGTCGGGCAGTGGGAATTTCCATAGCACACGCCCGGTGGCTGCATCCAAAGCGACGGCGTGCCCGGCTCCCAGCGCTCCCCCGCCGCGGTCGCCGCGAGTGGTGAGGTAGAGCGTGCCGTCCCGATACACGGGGCGGAACGGCTCCTCCTGGAGATCGAGCTCCCATTTGAGGACTCCGCTCCGGGCGTCGAGCGCGTATAGCCGACTGCCGCATGCAAACACCATCCCACCACCCACCGCTAACGGTCGCGCCCCGGGAAGGTCGTCAGCTCTGGTGAACTGCCAGCGTGTTACGCCCGTAGCTTTATCGAGCGCGTACAAATGCCATGCGGGAACGATCAATAAATCTTCGAACGCGGCAATGTTGGCCCCCGGCATTCCGCGGCCAGCGACGGGAATATCGAACGAGCGCTGCCAGACCAGGGTTCCGTCGGAGCGGTTCAGAACGTTCAGCCGGTTTTGCCACAAAGTCGTGAAGGCCACGCGTTCGCCGTCAACAAACGGCACAGCGGCCGGCACATCGTCTACGTACGACCACCGCACCGGGCCGGTGTCAGGGCTGGTCGCCTCGCGACAGGCAGCTGGCGCGGCAAGCACCGCGAAGAGCGCAAAAGCTCCAATCTGCAACGCTCTACTCCGGGATGAGACCATTATCCACTGCCAAATCAGCCCCTGATGTCTTGCCGGCAAGTCTGGTCACGTCTCCTCGACAAAGTTTTGTCACATCAAGCAAATCGGCGAGCCCGATTGCTCGTAAACCGTGATCTCGTGCTCTCCGGTGGCGCTCGTAGCATCGGTCACCCTCAGCCTAACTCGGAACGAAGATCCTGTATTACCCGCGTTCTTGGAGCCAGTGTAGGAGTACTCGTTTCCCACTGCCATCCCGTCGTTGGTCCACTGGTAGCTATACGGCGGGGTTCCACCGCCAACGCCTGCGTCCCAGGTGCACGTCGCGCCTGGCTGAATTTGTGTGGGGCCGTTGACGGACACAGGGAAAGAAGGCCCCGGAGGTGACGAGGTCGCGCGTGGCACAAAGAAGTCCTCGTCCAATACGCGTTCGAACACCTCTCGAGACTAGAGAAATTCCGGACTCTGTTCCGGCTTATTCCAGCATGTGTGTAGCAGCTCGAGCTGATGACCAGAGCCGAATCCATCGGCGCTGAGTCAGCGACGCTTATCGCGAGCACAGCTTTCGAATGGAATCACCAGAGCGGTGCATCCATCCTGCCGAAAAAAACTGCATTTCTCATACCCAACGGCCGACGCCGCGTGCGAAGTTGAATCGCGCGGTCTGCACGCTCCCATCAGCAGCGTGCTGCGGACGCGCTTATTCTTTAAGAAGGTGGCGCCTTGAGATCTCGCCTCGCGCGTGGGCAAGGATCTGCTTGCGGGTGCGCCGGTTCGTAACCGCGGTGATGGCCCTGACAGACGATATACAATGACGGTTGAGCCGTCCGACACTTTTTGCGAGGAGGTTTCGTGAGCCGCAGTTTGAACAAAGCCATTCTGATCGGAAACCTGGGCAGCGACCCGGAGGTTCGCTCGACGACTACCGGGACCCGCGTGGCGTCTTTCTCGCTCGCGACGAGCCGCAGCTGGACCGGGCAGAACGGCGAGAAGCAGGAGAAGACCGAGTGGCACAAGTGCGTAGTATGGAACAGGAAGGGTGGCGGAGGACTGGTCGACGTAATCGAGAAGTACGTCAAGAAAGGCGACCGGCTCTACGTCGAGGGCGAGATCGAGTACCGGCAGTGGCAGGACAAGGAGAACCAGACGCGGTACACCACCGAGATCAACGTGCGTGACCTGGTCATGCTTGGCGGCTCGCGCGGCGGCGGCGGCGATTTCGAGTCCGAGGGAGGATCGCGCCGGGCGCCATCGGCGGCGAAAGCCGGAGCGACGGCGGGCGCCGGCGCGGCTGCAGGTGGAGACTTCGAGGATTTCCCGGCGGCACTCGAAGACACTGATGATGATTTGCCGTTCTAGGCTGTAGCTTCCCGAGCTCAGCCCCGAGGTGGGGTTGGCGGGATCCTGGCTGTTGGCACCCGGTGCTAACAGCCAGGATCCCGCTGCCTTTTCCGAGGGCAGCGACATGACGCAAGTTTTACGGCATCGAAGGCTGACTCGTCATAATCCTGATCCCCACTCGAGCCTCTCTATCGTGAAAGCTCCCATCCGTTTTTCGGCAGTTCTCACTTTCGCGGCCATAGTCCTGTCGGCCGGGACCGTGCTCGCGCAGGACCAACCGTCTCCCGCTGATACCGGCCGCGAGGTCACGCATACGGTAAAGCCCGGCGACACGCTGTGGGGCATCGCGGCGCAGTACCTCAACGATCCATTCAAGTGGCCCGAGATATTCCGGCGCAACCCGGACGTCGTCGAGAACCCGCACTGGATCTATCCCGGTGAAGTCATCCGGATTGCAACCGGCGCGGTGAGACCCGATGCGCTCGCGGAAGCTGCGCGCGCGGGCAACGTCGTCACGACGATCCGCACGGTACCCGCGCCGTCTACGACTACCGTCTTCGGGCCCGGGGGAGGGCGCAGGCAGTCGCGATTCGAGATCGAGGAGCGAGGCCGGATCGCCGGCGTCCGGCCGGGCGAGATCGATGTCGCTCCATTCGTCGTCGGCGGGGACGGGCCGGTGCTCGCGGGAGAAATAGTCGGAAGCGCGGAGCGCCCCGGCATCGCGATGAGCGTCCGCGACCGCCGCTTTCAGCTGAACGACGTCGTCTACATCATGCCGCCGCCCGGGTCAGGACCGGCGGTGGCCGGAGCGCGCTTTACTTCGATCGCATTGGGTCCGATCGTGATGGACAGTGCCCGCCTGGCGATCCCAACGGCGATTCTACGGATCGAGGAAGCGAAACCGGGACATCCAATCGCTGCCCGCGTCATCAGACAGTTCGGCACCGTGTTGATCGGTCAGCGCATCCTCGCGTATACGCCCGAGACGCCGACGACGCGGCTGCCGCTTCCATCTCTGGACGCCGTGGAAGGCCGCATCGTGTGGATCCACAACGATCCCGTGCTGCCCTCGCTGCAGCATTACGTCTTTCTCGACGTCGCGCCCGGAACGGCGCGGGTGGGTGACCGATTCACGCTGATCGACCAGACGAGCCGTGGCGCCGCCGACTCGACGCGCCCACCCGAGCCGGCCGGGCTCGCGCAGGTCGTCCGGGTCACTCCTTTCGCCGCGACGGCGATCGTCGTGGACCAGGAGCTGCCGACGATCTCTATCGGGATGCGCGCGCGGCTGTCGGCGAGGATGCCTTGAAGGGCGCTATCAGCTACTAGCCATCAGCGAACGGCTCTTAGCGGATAGCTGAAAGCTGATGGCTGACGGCTAAAGCCCGGAGCTGGAAGCCTTCTTCAGAGGTTAGATTTGGGCGCCGATGATCCACGTCGCCCACTTCATTGCCATCTCGTGTTATGCGGCGGCCGCGGCACTCGCCGCCGCGCCGTGTGCCCGCCCCGTGCGCGCTCCCGTCAACGGAGTTCTCGCGGAACAGGCCGAAGCGATCGAGCACTTCTCCCGCGCGCTCATGAACGAGTTTCTGCACGAGCCCACGGTCCGGCTGCGAGCCGCCGCCGGAAATGGGGTCGGACTCGGCATCATCGACGCGGCGCGTTATCTGTTCGCTCTGGACAACGGCGGAGAGAGCGCCGAAGCGAACTCCACATTGCAAAGAGAGGCGCAGTTGCTCGAGGACCGAAAGTAGTGCCGCGCGTGCTGGTAACCGGCGGCGCCGGTTTTATCGGATCGCATGTGGCCGATCGATTTCTGCGGGAGGGATATGACGTGGAGATCCTCGATAACCTCTCATCGGGACGAATCGAGAACCTTCC
>JBKJKB010000170.1:0-7284 GCA_046597675.1 Gemmatimonadaceae bacterium | reverse complement strand
TTGTCATCGCGCTTGAGCCACGGCGCACCGGTCAGGCGCAGCCGCGCCAGAGGCAGACGCAGGAACTCGTCGTCCGGTGACCCGGCCCCCGAAATCATGGTGATGCGAAGCGCCCGGACCCGGCGCAGCAGCGCCTCGCCCAGCGAATCGTCGGGCGAGCGGAACGGTACGCGAATCAGCACCCAGCACACCGGTTGGTTGCCGGGAACTGTGTTGAACGTGCGCGGCGCGGGAGCGCAGCGACCAACGCGGTTGTAAGACTCGGGATTGGAGAGATCGACCACGTACCTGCGCCAACGCTCCTGGTCGCGCTCCGTCTGCGTCAGGTTCAGCACGTTATCGAAGTCGACGTCTTCCTCATCCAGCCGGTTGTTCGCGACGGTGCAGTTCGCGCGCGAATCTCCGAGCAGCTGAGAGAATCTCGCCCCGCCGGCGCACAGGGTATGCGCGCTCACCGTCCCGCCAATCTGCGCCGTGCCGTCGGCCATCATGGTCAGTCGCTCCACCCTGTCACCGGGGAGCCCTATGTCGTCGCTCGTCACGTTGAACGCACGCGAGAACGGATCTCGTTCGCTGTCGAGCCTGTCCAGTCCGCGCACTGCGCGTCCGGAGTAAACGCTGTCCGTCGCGGCGACGGGGGCACTCACGAGCCGCAGAGTGTCCGGGGAGAATACGAGCGTGTTCTCGGACACGTCCCCGAAATCGAAGACGAGGAGCGGATTGCGCGCGCGCGCGGCCGCGGAAGTATCGACCTGCGCCCAGAACTCGAGGTTCTCCACGCGCGATAGATCAACACCGGACGGACCGAGCACGGTCCTGATGGAGCGCCACCGCCGGCCAGGGACCATGACCGGAGTATTCCATTGGAATGCGCGGCGCTCGGAGTTGTACAATCCGCCGACCGACCGCGGATACAATGTCATCCACAGCAGCGTCTCGGGGCCGGCGACACCAGTGCCGAACAGCTCGGTCTGTGGATCGATCTGCCTGATTGTGTACTGCACCGGTCGTCCGCTGATGTCGAGTCCCGAGCTCTGCCACGCCATGGTCGATGCGCGATCCACGGACAGCACGTCGCTGCCGACTCTGAGCGCGAGCGCCGTCCCGAGCGCTGGCTGGCTGCTGTAGTACCAGGTTCCGTCCGTGAGCGGAACCTGGATTCCGCCTTCACCCTCGAACGATTCTATGAACGCCTGCCCGGCGGAGTTCGGGCGCGGGCGGCTCATCGCCAGCTCACCGGAGACGCTGACACGAGACGGGACGGAGGTCCGCCCGTACGGCAGCCGTGACACGAGGCGCGTGAGCGGATCCGCATCGAAATCGAAGACGCCGCTGACGCCCGCCACCAGCGACGCGGCCGGCTCGAAGCCAAGCGGCGGCCGATTGAACGTCGTCTTCTGCGACTGCGAGATGGCCGTGAAGCTGATCTGGCCTCGCTCCATCAGAAACTCCGCGGCCGCGCCGGTGATGGATGTCGGCGTGTCGGCGAAGAGCGGGTTCTCCTCGTACTGCACGCTCACCTGCCGCGGCCTCGGAAACAGCGTGTCTGGTCGGGCGAACGTGACGCGGCCGAGATCATAATCGACGGAGTAGTCCACGCCCCGCGTCAGGAGAATGCCGTCCACGTACAGACGCTCGGAGCTGGGACGCAGCTGCACCGATCCCAGCATCAGTCCGCCGGCGTCACCACCGCCTTCGGCCTGATAGCGGATCCTCATATGGTATAGGGCGCGCGGCCGTTGCGCGGTGTTGAGGTGCTCGGACGGCGTGGAATAGATCGCGTCGTTGGAAGGATTGCCGGCCGTAGCCAGTCCATCGCTCCCGAACGGCCGCACCGACGGAAAGATCAGAAACTGATCGTTGATCATTCGCGCGGACGTCAGCGAGAAGCCCACCTGAAGGTTGGGATCCGACGGCCGCGGCCAGAGGCGGTTCTCGAAATCGAAGGTCGAGCTGTTGGTCTCCTGCGCGAGTCCGAAAGTCTCGAGGAATGTCTGTGCCCCGCCACCGGAAGGCTTCTCGTGATCGGTGCCAGCGCTCGTGACGATCTTCACGCTTACCGACGGCCGCACGATTCCAGCGCCACCGACGCGGTAAACGCTGCGGATCTCACGGTTGAACGCGGGATCTCCGGGCGCCACCTGCGGGTCCCAGAGGAGATTGGCGAACTGCTCGCGTTCTGAAACGAACTCCAGGTCAGGAGTGCCGCCGGTCGTGACGTGCGTCGTATCACGGCCGTTGACGCGAACTCGATACGCAACGACGAGTCTCTCCCTGTCGATGGACAGCGGTCGCACCAGCGCGATCCACAGCAGCGACGGATCCGCGTAATAATCGATGCCCTCGCGCAGGTACTCGTACACCTGGCCGCGACGCGAGCGCGGATCGCCGAGCAGGCGAAACTGCGGGCCGCTCGGCGTGGCGGGCTGCGCGCCGATGAGAAGACGGTAAACGAAGAGGCGCGTGGGACGGAGCGTGTCCGGGAGCGTCGCAGCGGCGGTCGCCAGCGCGCGGGAATCGATGATGTCGACGCTCGGATAGCCGCGAATGATTCGCGGGTCGACCGTGAAGAAGAACCGGCGCGGCTCGAACTGATAATCCTCGATGCTCCTGTCCACTTCCTGCAGCGTGCGATCGCCCACCGTGAAGACGCGGTCACCGACAATGTTGCCCTTCTGCTGCGCCATGATCGTCCTGAGCCGCATCGGCCCGAGCCGGGTGATGGCCTGCAACCCGGTGTTGTTGCTCGGAATTCCAGCCGTGATGAACCGCGACCGCGGCGGCTGGAAAGTGACGTTGCCGATCTCGAATCGCTCCAGCAGATCCTTCTCCCTGCCCTGGTAATAGATCGAGATGTTGTTCGACGCGTCGAACTCGCGCTGCGAGTCGTAATCCACGTTCACGTGAATCCGATTCGCGACGACGCCGCCGGACCGGAGCGACGCCTGGAAATCGAACAGCGGCTCGAAGCCAGTGCGGCAACCGATGACCGGGTCGAACCCTCCCACGGCGGAGCACCGCTCGTTGACGGCGCGCTCGGCTCTGAACTCGACGCGCCCGTCAAGGTGCACCGACAGATCGGTGTAGTCGCCCAGCAGGGTCGCCGCGCGTTCGGCTACGCCGGAAGGCGGTCTCGGCGGCAGCTTCTCCGTAAATGCGACTCCACGCGATTGCGTAGCGAACGTGCGCGCCTGCACCTGGCCCCAGGTCGATTCCATGATGCTGCGCACGTTCTGCTGGAATGCCGTCGCGCGCGCGGCCGCGATCTGCTCCTGCGCGAGCCGGAACGACTCGCGCTCGCTCAGCGAGCGCACAGTGGGGAGCCTGAAGGGCAGCGAATCCGAGCCGATCCTCAGGCGGACGCCCAGCCCGGGAGCGGTGTCGCGCGGCGCGCGCGCGCTGTCCGGGCGTGCCCTGCCGGACGTATCGCGCGGCGGGGGCGGTGGGATCGTATCGGGAACAACCCGCCGGCCCGGTGTGTCGGATGTCACGGCGACTTCGCCCGCCGCGGCGAGCGAGACCGCCGCGATGAGCGCGAACAGCCCACCCGTATATTTCACGCCGTGAAGATACTTCACCGGTACGTTCTCAAGGAGCACGTAGGACCGCTCACCTTCGCCATCTCGGCGTTGACGTCCATGCTGCTCCTCAACTACGTCGCCAAGCGGTTCGGCGAGCTGGCCGGAAAGGGGCTGCCCTGGTCGGTCATCGGTGAGTTCGTGGGCCTGACGGTCCCGTTCATTTTCGCGATGACGCTCCCGATGGCAGTGCTCATCTCGACGCTGTACGCGTTCAGCCGGTTAGCGGCCGACAACGAGATAACCGCGCTCAAGTCGAGCGGCGTCGGACTACAAAGCGTCATGACGCCCGTGATCCTGGCTGCGTCGCTCATTACGCTGGGCATGATCGGATTCAACGACCAGGTGATGCCCCGCACCAACCACCGGCTCGCGGTCCTCCACCGGGACATCGCGCAGAAGAAGCCGACGTTCGCGCTCAGAGAGCAGGTGATCAACGAGCTCAGTCCCGGCAAGTTCTACCTGAGAGCGGGACATATAGACAAGAACTCGAACCGGATGCGCGAGATCACGATTTACGATTTCGGCGACGTGGGTCGGCGGCGCACGATTCACGCGGACAGTGGCAACATGGCGATGTCTAGTGATCAGGCCGATCTCCTGATGACGTTGTACGACGGCACGCTGCAGGACGTGCCAGTCTCCGACCCGACGCAGCTGCAGCGGCTCTTCTTCAAGGTGGACCTGGTGCGAGTGCGCGGCGTGGGAAACCAATTCCGGGAGAGCCAGGCGGGGGCGTACAAGGGCGAGCGTGAAATGACCGTCTGTGAGATGGAACAGACCAGGCGTGATGCCCAGAGGAATTACACCGACGCCCAGGCAGAGTTCGCCGAGCGCCTGCGGGACGCGAAGACAGCGAAGCTCCAACTGAGCCGCGAGGTGCGCGAGACCAATCAGGATCCTCCCGGCGAGTGGTCTTTCAGCGGCGCGTATTGCGTCTTGCTCGGATCGCTCGGCGGCGGCCCTGCAGACTCCGCGAACGGCGGCAGGGCGCCGACCGGTATCGCGCCTTCACTCGGCCTTGCCACCGCCAGGATCGACGTCGCGCCGGACAGCGGCGGCCCGCCGAAGGCGGCGCGCACATTTCCGCGAGGGGCTTCCATCGCCACCCCCGCCGGTCGCATGTCCGCCGTTCCGGCGGAAGCGCAAGCCATGCTGCCGGCGTTGCTGGAGGCATCCCGTATCAAAATGACCGAGGCCTCGCGCACGATGAATCTCTACTCGGTGGAGATTCACAAGAAGTTCGCGCTCGCCGTCGCGTGCATGGTATTCGTCCTGCTGGGCGCGCCGATCGCGCTCCGGTTTCCCCGAGGCGGAGTCGGGCTGACGATCGGTGTGAGCATCGGCGTGTTCGGGCTGTACTACGTCGCGCTGATCGGCGGGCAGTCGCTCGGCAACCGCGGAATTGTTGCGCCCGCGCTGGCGATGTGGGGAGCGAACATACTCTTTGGCGCCGCCGGCCTGCTGCTGCTGGCCAAGCTCGGTACCGAGTCGGCTACGTCGCGCGGCGGTGATGCGCGGGAGATGGCGGACGCTTTCCGGTCGTGGGTGGCAAGTCATCTCGTCCGCGCCGGCATACCTCTCGAGCGGCGACGGTCAGCGCCATGAGGTGGCGCGTGCGTCCGCTCGACAGATACGTGTTCGGAGAATTCTGGAAGATCTTCGTCGCGACGGCGTTTGGCTTCCCGCTGCTGCTCATCGTGTTCGATCTGACCGACAACCTCGACACCTATCTCAATCGCGAGCTGACGCGGACGGATCTCCTGCTGAGCTACGTGTACTGGCTTCCTGACTCGGTTTTCCTGATTCTGCCCGCGGCGGTTCTGTTCGCGACGGTGTTTTCCATCGGAGGGCTCACGCGGCACTCCGAGATAACCGCCGCCAAGGCGTCCGGGATAAGCTTTTACCGCGTCATCGCGCCCATCTTCGCCGGCGCAATCCTCGCGACGCTGGCGGGACTCACTCTGGGCGAGCTGGCCCCGTTCGCCAACAGGAAACGGCAGGAGCTGCTGCGCGCGAACCAGTTCACCGGCGGCAACGAGCGTTTCAATTTCGCGTACTCCGCCGAGCAGGGACGCGTGTACAAAATCGGCGCGCTGCGGGTCAGCGAGCGCACCGTCCACGGGATCGACATCGAGCGCAAGGGCGCCGGGCCGGAATATCCGAGCTATGTGCTGTCGGCCACGAGCGGATCGTACGACCCCGAGCGGGGATGGCTGCTGAAGGACGGTGTCATGCACGTGATTCCCGACACTTCGCGAAACATCACCTTCACCTTCGACTCGGCGCGTGCCCGCCACTTCAACCAGCGTCCCGTCGAGCTGACAGCTTCGCCGAAGGCGCCGGAGGAGATGCGGTTCGTCGAACTCGGCCGATTCATCAGCGCGATGGAGCGCTCGGGGGCGGACGTCAACCAGCTGCGCGTGGAACGAATGCTGAAGATCGCTATTCCCGTCACGTGCATAGTGATTCTTCTGTTCGGCGCACCGCTCGCGACCAGCACGCAAAGAGGCGGCGCGGCGTATGGTATCGGAATCAGCCTGGCGACGACCATGATCTTCCTGGTGCTGATCCAGCTCACCAAGGCCGTAGGGTCCAAAGGGCTGCTTCCACCTGACCTGGCCGCGTGGATACCCAGTATTCTCTTTGGCATCACCGGGACGTATCTCTTTCTGCGGGTGAGAACTTGATCGAAGCCGTCGGCAATGTGTTCGCGGGCATCGGCGCGCGCGGCTACTTCGTGCGCGACATCGGCCGCGCGGCGACGTCGCCCCGAACGTATGGCCCCGAGATCATCGGGCAGATGCGAAAGATGGGCGTGGACTCGTTGCCGCTCGTCGCCGCGGTCGCGGCATTCATCGGCGCGGTCACGGCGGTGCAGACTCGCTTCCAGCTCCTGCCGGGAGTGGAACTCACGGTCGTCGGGTTGATCACGCGCCAATCCATCGTGCTGGAGCTCGGACCGCTGCTGACCGCGTTGGTGCTGACCGGCCGCGTCGGCGCGCGCATTACCGCGGAACTGGGCACCATGCGGGTCACCGAGCAGATCGACGCGCTCGAGACGCTGGCGTACGATCCCGTCGCGTATCTCGTCGTGCCGCGGCTGATCGCCGCGATAATCATGGTGCCGCTGCTCACGGTATTCGCGAACTCGATCGGCGTCGTGACGGCCCTTTTCGCTGCCAACAGCGTCGGCGTCTCGCCGGCGGACTTCGCCGAGGGTTTGCGACTCAACTTCGCGCCCTTCCAGATCTTCTACAGCCTGCTCAAGGCCACGCTGTTCGGAACCGCCATCGCGTTCTTCTGCGCGTTCGAGGGGTTTTTCGCGGCCAGCGGCGCCGAGGGAGTTGGCCGAAGCACCGCGAGCGCCGTGGTCGTAACTTCAGTCGCGATCCTGATGCTCGACGCGTTGACCGCGATGGTCCTCGCGCGGTATCTCATTTGAGGATGCACCCTAAGATGCAATCGAATATCGGATGAAACGACGCGACGAAGTTCTCGTTGGCATCATCGTCACGCTCGGCCTCATCGTCGCCATCGCGGGAACGGTGTGGCTGTCACAGGGGGGGTTGGAGCGGGGTTATCCGCTGTACGCGCAATTCCCCTGGGGCGAAGGGCTCAAGCGCGGGCAACCCGTTCTGCTCTCGGGTGTGACTGCCGGCTACGTCGACAAGGTCGAGTTCGTTCCGACGGGTGGCGTGATGGC
>JBKJKB010000164.1:0-2911 GCA_046597675.1 Gemmatimonadaceae bacterium | reverse complement strand
CTGCAGCCCGCGAACGACACGCTTCAGCCGATCTATGTGCACGAAAACGACGTGACGATTCAGGGAGTCGTCGTGGGTGTGATACGCCGGTATTAAGCACAACTGCGCGGGGCCGTCGTTAGCCGTAAACCGCTCTTAGCTTCTCCAAGGCGCTCAGTCCCAGTCCGGCCTTGAGCGCTTCCCTCGCCCGGGTTACCCCCTCGTAATAGCTGCCCGCTTGCCCGCTCAGGTATATCGCGGCGGCCGCATTCAGCTCGACGGCGGCTTTGGCCCCAGGCGCTCCGCCGCCGGACAGCAGATCGAGGATCATATGCGCGTTGTCGGCGGGCGAGCCCCCGGCCAGGTCGTTCGGACTCACGCGACCGATCCCGTGCCTGGCCGGGTCGATCGTCCATTCCGTCAACGCGCCGTCCTTCACTTCCGCAACGTGCGTAGGCCCGAGGGGTGATATCTCGTCGAGCCCCGGCTCGCCGAACACGACCATCGCGTGGATCGACCCGAGAGTGGTAAGAGCACGGCCCAGGATCGGTAGGCGTTCGCGGTCCGCCACTCCGACCAATTGCCGGCCGACGCCCGCCGGATTCGCCAGCGGCCCTACGATGTTCATCACCGTCGGGATCGCCAGCTCCCTTCGAATGGGACCCACGTGCTTCATTGCCGGGTGCATCGCCGGGGCGAACATGAACACCATTCCGGCTTCTTCGAGGGAGCGCGTCATCACCTCCAGCGGCGCGTCGATGCGGACGCCAAGCGCTTCGAGCACATCCGCGCTGCCGCACGAAGACGTAAACGACCGGTTTCCATGCTTCGCGATTCGCACGCCCGCGCCAGCCGCGACGAACGCCGCAGCCGTCGAGATGTTGAACGTCGTGACGGCACCGCCGCCCGTCCCGCACGTGTCCACGAGGGTGTCCGGATCCGAGGCAGGCAGGTGGATCATCGCGCGTCGGAGAGCGCGCGCAGCCCCGGCCACGGTTTCCGCGGTCTCTCCCTGCACGCGGAGACCCGTTAGAAACGCGGCGATCTGCACGCCGGTCGCCTCCCCGCGCATGATGACGTCGAAGGCGGCTCCCACCTCGTCCGCGTCCAGCGGGCGGTGAAAAGCGAGGTCCTTGATCGCGTGCTGGAGTGCGTTGAGCTGCGTCGGCTGCGTCATTCGCGCGCCGCTACCGCGGCAACCAACTCGTCGAGAAGCTTACGCGGGTCCTCTGCCTTGTCGCGGTGCTCGAGCAGGCGCTCGATGCGATAAAGAATCTTGGCCTGCGTGCGCAGCTGTTGGGTCTGCGTGCTCATGTCCAGGTGCGCCTTCTCCAGCTGCGCCACGGCGGCCGAGACCTGATGCTCGACCGCTGTAAGTCGCTCGCTGGCGGTTTGTGCCTGTCCGGCCGCCTCTCTCGCGGCGCGCTCGAGCTGCTGCACGCGGGTGGAATCGCCGGCGCCCCTCCCGTCCGCCGCGCTCCGCGCGTCGGCCAGCTGTACCTCGAGCTCGGCGATCGTCTTCGTGTACTGGGCGTGCAGCTTCTCGGATATCTCCTCCAGCGCGCGAACCGCTTCCGTCCGCGCGTCATGCTCCGCGAACTTCGTAACTGCATTCATGAACAGCGATATCAACGGGAGCATGCGATCCGTCGCGCGTCCCCCGAACCTTCGCCGCGGCTCGATGACGCCCATCAATCCGTACAGCTCGCCGTCGAAGCGAAGCCCGTGCAGCAGCAAATAGCCGCCGTTCGCAGGCGTGCCGAAGGAAAGAAACTTCATGAAGTCGCTCGACTGCTCACCGAAATCGACGAGCTTGGCCCCGCCCAGCACGTCGCGTTTCAGCTTCGCCGGCAAGTGATCCGGCGAAAGCTCCATGGGGGCGGTGGTGGCACCGGTGGGCGCGGCAACGACGCGCGACGTGAGCAGTCCCTTACGCGCATCGTAGCTGAACAGCGCGAGCTCCAACCCGGGGTCGTTCGCCACCAACTCGGCGAACAGCACGCCGAGCGCGCCGCGGAGGTCCGGAGCGGCGGCGAGCGTCTGGCAGAAAACGGGAAGCGGTTGGGGAGACATGCGTAGTGAAGATTAGCGCCAGGGCCACTCCCCCAATAGCTTCCGCATCATGACGCCGCCCCCGTCGCCCCAGGGGCCCGAGGCAGGTTCGACGCGGATGATTCAGCTGGTACTGCACTACGACGGCTCGGACTATTCCGGCTGGCAGCGACAGCTCGACGAGCCAACGGATCAGGGCACACTCGAAGACACGATAGCGAAGCTGACGCAACGGCCGGTCACCGTGATCGGTGCGGGCAGGACCGACGCAGGCGTGCACGCGCGGGGGCAGGCCGCGGGCGTCAAGGTCCCACCCAAATGGGACGCACCGACGCTGAGGCGGGCCTTGAACGCGACGCTCCCCGAATCGATCTGGGTCGCGGCAGCTCACGAAATGTCGCCCGCGTTTCACGCACGGTACAGCGCGGTCAGCCGCAGGTATTCGTACCGTATCGGACTGGACGCCGCCGCGCGCTCGCCGTTTCGCAGGCGATACGAGTGGGCGCTCGACCGCACTATCGATGCGACCGTGCTGTCTGCGTCGGCGGCGACCCTGATCGGCGAGCACGCGTTCCTGGCTTTCGCCGTCAAAGGGACAGCTCCGGCGGACGATGACCATCGCTGCACGGTGCTCTCCTCGGGATGGCGAGCCGACGAGACCGGGCTGACCTTCGAGATCGAGGCCAACCGCTTTCTGCACCATATGGTTCGGTATCTCGTTGGAACGATGGTTCAGTCTGCCACTGGCCGGCGCGCGCCGGACTCCGTCGCCCGGCTCCTGACCGCTCCGGACAACAGTGACGTCTCGCCGCCCGCGCCAGCGCATGCATTGTTCCTGGAGCAAGTGCGGTACCCGGACGATCTTTATAGTCCATTGCGT
>JBKJKB010000393.1:0-6706 GCA_046597675.1 Gemmatimonadaceae bacterium | reverse complement strand
CGGAAACCCGCTGACGGGCTCCGACATCATCGGGAGAATCGCGTCCGATTCGCTGACGCTTTCCGTGTTTCTCGCGATGGTCACCGCGGTGCTGGTGTCCATCCCGGTCGCCTGGATCTATACGCTCACACGCCAGAAGCGCGGCTTCCAGCAATCCGTGGTGCAGATGCTGGTGCTGTTGCCGCCGGTGGTAGCGGGTATCGTGATGCTGGTGAAGCACAGCCTGGCGCTCGCGTTCAGTCTCGCCGGCGCGGCCGCTGCGGTGCGCTTCCGCAACACGCTCGACGACAGCAAGGACGCGGCGTACGCCTTTCTCGCGATCGGGATCGGCATCGCGGCCGCGGTCGAGCTGCCCGTGGCACTGGTACTTTCGGTCGTCTTCAACGTAGTGATTCTGGCTCTGTGGTACACGGATTTCGGCCGGGTGCCTGCGGCGCTTGAAGGAAAGGAGGCGCAGCGCAAGCTCGAGCGCGCGCTCGCCATCGCCAGCAGGACGGGGACGTTCGTGGCGCGGCTCGACAAGGAGCTGTTCGAGCACATGTCGCCCGAGCAGCTCGAGGCCGCGGCGGACAAGGCGCTGCGCCGCCGTCGTCGCAACGCGCCGGATTTCATGGATGAGAATCCCGAGGCCGAGCGGGACAATCTGCTGCTCAGGATCGGCTCGTTCGATGCGCCCGCGGCCCGCAAGGTGGTGGAGCCCGTTCTGGAGCAGCGCGTGAAGCGCTGGCGCTACGGCGGCCTGGTGCGGGAGCAGAGCGGCACGACGGTTCTCGAATACACGGTGGATCTCAAGCGGCGCGAGCCCGCTCAAAGCGTGCTGGACGCGCTGCGCGACCTCGGAGGGCACGTGGTTCATGTTGAGCTCAAATGACGGCATTTAGGCGTTTTTCCCTGCTGGCTGCTGGCTGCTGGCTCGCCCCTGTCGGAGTGCTTGCCGCTCAAGTCACTGCAGATACGACCGCGCCCAAGCCCTACGAGGTGCCGAAGCTTTTCTCGAATGACAGCGTGATCCGGTTCACGCTCTCGACGAACCTGCGGGCGATCGGTCGCGCGAGGTCGGGGGACGCGAAATATTTCGGCGCGAAGCTGACATACTCTGACACCGGCACCGCGCCGATCACGATTCCGTTGCGGGTCCGGGCCCGGGGGCACTGGCGCAGGGCGAACTGCGAGATGCCTCCTCTGCTGCTCAACTTCTGGTCGGACAGCTCCAAGAAAACCCTGTTCGCCCGGGTCGGTCGCGGGCGTCTTGTCGTGCACTGCCGCAACAACGACACGTTCGAGCAGTACGTACTGCAGGAATTCCAGCTGTACCGCATCTACAACCTGTTGACGCCGTTCAGCCATCGCGCGCGCCTCGTGCACGTGACGTACATGGACAGCGCATCCGGCCGGCAGGCCGCCGCGCGCCATGGCTTTATCCTCGAGGATGACGACGACATGGCGCAGCGCAACGGCGCCGAGCAGGTCGATCACAAGGGTGCGAAATCAGGTGATCTCGATCCGTTCACGGACGCGTTGGTCGGCGTGTTCGAGTACATGATTGGAGGCACCGACTGGTCGGTGGCGGGGCTGCACAACATCCAGCTCGTGAGCCAGCAGGAGGGAGCGGTGCGCGCCGTTGCATACGACTTCGACTGGTCGGGCGCCGTCAACGCCAGCTACGCCAAGCCCGATTCCCGGCTGCCCATCTCGTCGGTGAGGCAGCGCCTCTTCCGCGGCTATTGCGCGCCGCCCGAGGAGTTCACGAAGGTGTTCGCGCTGTTCAACGAGAAGAAGCCGGCGATCTACGCGCTCTATTCCGATCACGTGGGCAGGCTCATGAATCCCGACGTGGTGCGCCGCACGCTCGAGTATTTCGACGATTTTTACGAGACGATCAACGACCCCAGGCGCGCCGGCGAGCTCGTCCGGAGCTGCAAGCAGGCGCAGTAGCGGGCGGGGCCCTCGGTGGCTTCGTTCATCGACAGTCACGCCCACCTCGCGGACTCGGCGTTCGATGCCGACCGCGATGCCGCGATAGAGCGGGCCCGCCAGGCCGGCTGCGCGGCCATCGTCGCCATAGGTACGTCGCCGGCTGATTCACGCACGGCTCTCGACCTGGCGCGCGCGAACGCGGGCTTCGTCTATTCCACCGCCGGGCTGCATCCGCACGAGGCAGCGTCGTTCGACCAGGGGCGCGACACGGCTCTGATACGGGAGCTGCTTGTCGAGGGCGCGGTCGCCGTCGGCGAGTGCGGGCTGGACTATCACTACGACAACTCGCCGCGGGATTTCCAGCGCAGGGCATTCACCGCCCAGCTGGCGCTCGCGGGCGAGCTCGACAGGCCGGTCGTAGTGCACACGCGCGAGGCGGAGAGCGACATGGAGGCGATGGTCCGCGAGGCCGGCTCGGCCGGCGTGCGCGGCGTGCTGCACTGCTTCACCGGACCGCCGCGGCTCGCCGAGGTCGCGCTCGAGGCCGGGTGGTACGTCTCCTTCAGCGGGATCGTGACGTTCAGGAAGTGGACCGACAACGATCTCATCCGCGCCGTGCCGGACGATCGCATCCTGGTCGAATCCGATTCGCCCTACCTGGCGCCCGTCCCGCACCGCGGCAAGCGCAACGAGCCCGCGTACGTGAGCCTCACTCTGGCGAAGGTTGCCGAGGCGCGCGGGATCTCTGTCACCGACACGGGCTCACTTGTCACCGCCAACGCCCGCCGCCTTTTCGATTTGCGGTAAGCCCGTAGCTGGCAGCTAACTGCTCGTAGCTATCGGCTTGGCAGTTCTCGGTTGCCGTTTGCAGTTGGCAGTTCTCGTTCCCCGTGCGAGGTTTGAGTGAACCGCCACTAGCTAACAGCCAACAGCCAACAGCCATGTCTCTTAAAATTATCCAGACCGGCGACGCCCCAGCCGCCATCGGCCCGTACTCCCAGGCAATAGCCGCGGGCGGCTTTCTGTTTTCCGCCGGCCAGATCGCGCTGGATCCACAGAGCGGGCACGTCGTGGACGGCGGCGTAGAGCAGCAGACCGAGCGCGTGATGACCAACCTCACGGCCGTGCTGAAAGAGGCCGGCGTGACGTGGAGCAGCGTGGTGAAGACCACCGTCTATCTCCACGATATGTCCGATTTTCCGGCGATGAACGAGGTGTACGGCCGGTGGCTGGGCGATGCGAGGCCGGCGCGCTCCACCGTGCAGGCGGCCGGGCTTCCGCGCGGTGTGCTCGTCGAGATCGACGTCATAGCTAAGCTCTGACGTCCCGCGGCGAGAACCGATCGTGACGGACGCCGGCACCGCGAAGACGCGGGAGGAGCTGTTCCGCCTCACCGCGTTCGCGCGGTGCGCGGGTTGAGCTTCCAAGATGGGTCCAGGGGACCTAGCGGAAGTACTCGCTCCGATTCCGGGCGCGAGCGATGAAAGAATTCTTGTCGGCAGAGAGACGTTCGACGACGCCGGCGTGTTTTTATTGTCCGACGAGCTGGCGCTCGTGCAGACGGTGGATTTCTTCGCGCCGATCGTGGACGATCCGTACACGTTCGGCCAGATAGCCGCGGCCAACGCGCTGTCAGACGTGTACGCCATGGGCGGACAGCCGCTGACGGCGCTCAACATCGTCGCGTTCCCCAACGACAAGCTGCCGCTCAGTGTGCTCACCGACGTGCTGCGCGGCGGACTCGACAAGGTTCACGAAGCCGGCGCGCACATCATCGGCGGACACACGATCCTGGACGAGGAGCTCAAGTACGGGCTGGCGGTGACCGGCCGCGCGCACCCGAAGTTCCTGTTGACCAACGCCGGCGCCCGGCCCGGCGACCGGCTGGTGCTGACGAAACCGTTGGGCACCGGCATCCTCGCGACCGCGATCAAGCGCGGCGAGCTCGACGCGACGGCGCAGGCCGAGGTTCTGGCGTCGATGACTGCGTTGAATGGCGGCGCCAGCCGTGCCGCTCTCGCCGTCGGCTCACGCTGCGCGACGGACGTTACCGGATTCGGGCTGCTCGGGCACGCGTCGCACATCGCGCGAGCGAGCGGAGTCACGCTCCGGATCTCCGCCAGCTCGGTTCCGGTATTTGCGGGCGCCAGTGAAGCGTGGGCGCGCGGGGTCAGGACAGGCGGCGCCGACCGCAATCTGGAGTATGTGAATCCGCTCGTGGATTGGGGCAGCACGACCGAGGCACAGCGCGCGCTGCTCGTGGACCCTCAGACCTCCGGCGGGTTACTCGGTGCCGTGGGGCCGGACCGCGTCGCCACCTATCTTTCGCGGGTCGCCGGCGCAGTCGAGGTGGGTACCGTCACGGAGCGAACCGAATTTGCGATCGTGCTGCAATAATCGCGGGGGTGGATGGGGCCTGGTGGCTTCCCCAGTCTTCAAAACTGGTGTGACCCGACTCAGTCGGGCCGGGTGGGTTCGATTCCCACACTCTCCCGCCAGCGGGCTCGTTCTCGCCTTCGTGCTCATTGCAGCATTCAGCCCTCCGGCCGCGGCGCAACAGCCGGATACGCTGCGCCGTCCGGTCCCGGCTCGCATCGATACCCTGCGCCCGGATTCCCTCGTGAAGATCGACACGGTCGTCGCAGCTCCAGTGCGGCAAGCCGCGCTCGAGCCGCGGCGACCCATCTCGCCCGGGGGAGCCTTTCTGCAATCACTGCTGCTTCCCGGTCGCGGACAGATCACGCTCGGGAAAAAGAACGCGTCCCGGTTCTACATCGCGGTCGAAGCGCTCGGGATCGGCATGACGGTCAAATCGCTGAAAGATCTGCGCGAGGCCAAGCGCGGAGCGGGCGACAGCACCGCGGTGGAGTTCGAAACGGACCCCATTACCGGCGACAGCGTTCCCACGAAGTGGATCCCGAGCCGGTTCACGCCGGAGCTGATCAACGCGCGCCGCACGCACGTGGAAGATTGGGTCGCGCTGATCATCTTCAACCACCTGCTCTCCGCGGCCGACGCGTACGTCGCGGCCAACCTCTGGGACTTCCCGGCGTCGGTGAGCCTCAAGGCGCGGCCGGCGCCGGTCTATTCCAGACCGAATGCCGGAGGGTCGGCGGTTTCGTCGCTGAATCTCGAGGCGAGAATCACGGGATCGATCGCCTGGTGACGGGCAGTACCGCGCCCATCGGGGTCTTCGACTCCGGGTTGGGGGGACTCACCGTAGTTCGCGAGCTCATGCGACAGCTACCCAACGAGAGCATCGTCTACTTCGGCGACACGGCGCGCGTTCCGTACGGGCCGAAAGGTGAGCAGACCATCATTCGCTACAGTCAGGACATCGCGACATTCCTGAGGAAACAGGATGTGAAAGCGATCGTCGTAGCGTGCAACACCGCGACCGCGCATGCCTTGCCGACTCTCCGCGCTGAGCAGGACGTGCCCGTGATCGGCGTCATAGAGCCAGGCGCGCGAGCGGCGGTCGCGGCAAGTCGCGACGGCAGAATCGGCGTGATCGGAACGCGCGGCACGATCCGTTCGCGCGCCTACGACAAGGCGATAACCGCGCTTGATCCCGACGCGACGGTCACGACCGCCGCCTGTCCTCTATTCGTTCCGTTGGTAGAGGAGGGATGGCTCGACAGCGAGCCGACACGAATCGTCGCCCGCGGATACCTCGAGCCTTTCACCCACGGAAAGATCGACACGCTCGTCCTGGGCTGCACCCATTATCCGTTGCTCAAAACCGTCATCGGCGAGACGATAGGCCGGGACGTGAGGTTGATAGACAGCGCGCAGGAGACGGCTGCGGAGACGGGCCGGGTGCTGCGCGAGCAAGGACTCGAAGCCACGGGCAGCGACGCCCGTTATCGCTTCGTCGCGTCAGACGATCCCGAGCAGTTCCTCGCTGTAGGTCAGCGATTCCTCGGCGCGCCGCTGGAGCGCGTGGAGCTCGTCACACTCGGCGTCTGACTTACCCGCTTGCGCGAGTCAGGCTCGACAGGGCCGCGGAGTTCAGCGCGCCGTTCCATTCATGCAGCTCGATGGACCCTTCGGACAGCAGCAGATATGTAGGCGCGTCGAGCCACGATCCCGCGTTGGCGAACACTCCTTTGCCGGCTCGCTCGAGCATCGCGACGTGGGAATGCGCGTACACCAGCAGATCGAGTCCGGAATCCGCCGACAGCGCCGAGTGGGCGACGGCCCGCAATCCGGTACCTTCATCCCGGGCGCGATGATCGCGACTGGTGTGCGACGTCTTCGTCGCGATGCGGGTGGCCAGGTCGGGATGCAACGTGCGAAAGAGCCGGATCGAAAGCGGGTTCCGAAGCACCGTGCGAAGCCGGCGGTAGGCCTTGTCCTCGCGCTCGCGGAGACCGTCGCCATGCTCGATGCGCGTTTGCCATCCGGCGAGCTGCCCCTCCCACGCTTCCATCCGGTAATCAATGCCGAGGTCCTCGCGCAGCACCTCGCCGCCCCAGCAATCGTGATTGCCGGCGACCCAGACGATCTCGGTGCCGCTCTCCTTGAGCTCCGACAGCGCGCCCAGCGTCTTGAACGCGCCGCGGGGAATGACTGTTTTCCACTCGAACCAGAAGTCGAACAGGTCGCCGTTCACCACGAGCGTGCTCGCGTGCCCCCGCAGCGCCCGGAGGAACGCCAGCAGCGCGCGCTCGACCTCCGGCGAGGCAGCACCGAGGTGCGTGTCGGAGATTATGTAAGCAGGGGCGGAGAGCATGATAAAAGTTATCAGTTAGCAGTGATCAGTGATCAGTAACGGCGCCCGGGGATG
>JBKJKB010000387.1:0-4390 GCA_046597675.1 Gemmatimonadaceae bacterium | reverse complement strand
CAGCATCGGCCGTCCGTCGTCGGCGACGATTTCGGAAAGCCGGACGAGCGAGGGGGTCTGTCCCCGGGGTGCAGGGACAGACCCCTTCGACACGAGCTTGCCGAGCCGCTGCTGCAGCGTCATGCGTCGCTGTGCGAACGGCTTCCCTCGAAGGTCTTCATCGCCGTCGCGGAGCAAATCGAACAGGACGATGGCGGTGGGGTAGTCACGCTCGGCTCGCGCGATGTCCGATGCGCCAGTGAGACCGATGCGGCGCTGGATCTGCTGAAAGCCGAGCGGTTTGCCCGTCTTGTCGATCGCGACGATCTCGCCATCGAGGATGAGCGGCGCTTTCAGTTTGGCGCTGACCTCCTCGAGCGCAGTGACGATGGCGGGGAACTGGTCGGTCTTTTCAATCCCGTTACGCGAGAACAACCGAACGCCGCCATCGAGTTCAACCAGCGCGCGGATGCCGTCGTACTTGGGCTCGTAGATGAGCCCGCGCTGCGCTTTCGGCGGCTCGTCGGTCGAGGCCAGCATCGGGCGGATCTTCTCGATCTTCTCGCGCCACTTCACCGATAAAACATACCCGATAACCAACAGCCGATCCCTCCATAGCCGCTAACCCGCCAGCCAAGATGTAGTATTTGCGAATGGCAGCGAGAGCAACGTGGAAGGGTTATCTCAAGATCAGCCTCGTTAATATTCCGGTGCGTGTGTTTCCCGCCACCGACAGCGCGGCGACGATCAGCTTCAACCAGCTGCACCGCGAGTGCCAGACGCGCATTCAGCAGAAGAAGTGGTGCCCGACCTGCCAGGTCGAAGTCACGAACGACGACATCGTGAAGGGCTATCAGTTCGAGAAGGGTAAGTACGCCCTGATTGAGGAAGAAGACATCGAGAAGGTGCGCCCGCCGTCAACGCGCGTGATCAACATCATGCAGTTCACCGACGCGTCGGTGATCGATCCGGTGTACGTGGAGCGTCCGTATTACCTCGGCCCCGATGGACAGGTGGCGGCCGACGCGTTCGCCGTGATGCGCGAAAGCATGGTCGGGAAGGCCGCCGTCGGCAAGCTCGCGCTCTACGGGCGCGAGTATCTTGTGGTTATTCAGCCGCGCGAAAACGGTTTCGTGATGTACACCATGCGACACGCGGCGGAAGTCCGAGCCATGTCAGCCATTGACGAGCTGAAGCTCGTGCCGAACAAGGTCAAGCCCGACGAAGTGAAGCTGGCGAAGCAAGTGATCGGCAATTTCGAGAAGGAAGGCGACCTCACGCAGTACGAGGACGACTACCAGAAGGAATTGCAGAAGGTCATCGACGCCAAGATCGCGGGTGACGAGATTTCGGCGCCGGCCGAAGAGGCGCCGCCCAAGGTCGTCAACCTCATGGAAGCGCTGCGGCAGAGCCTCGAACGCGTCTCTAGCAACAAGAAACGCCCGGCGACCGCCCGGGCCCCCATGAGCAAAGTAGCCAAGCACACTCCGAAGAAACGCGCCAGAGGGTGACAGACCGGCGGTAAGCTGTCCCATGTATTCTCGGGTCGTTCGGCCCACGCTGTTGCTCGCCTTTAGCGCCATCTCACTCGCGACGCTTCTGGCGCAGACGTCGAACGAGTTCGCCGTCGACATTCCGTTTGAAAAGTTCGTGACCGCCAGTGGGCTGACCGTTATCGTCCACGAGGATCACAGCGTGCCTCTCGTGTCGGTGAACGTGTGGTATCGCGTTGGTTCGAAGGACGAGCGGCCAGGCAGGTCCGGTTTTGCGCACTTGTTCGAACACTTGCTCCTGGCTGCGCACCAGAACATCACCTCGCGGCTTGTGTCCGCCGGTGCGGTGGAGGCGAACGGCACCTACGGTAACGACGCGACGGAGTACTACGCGATGTTGCCATCCTCGTCGCTCGATCTGCTGCTCTACTTCCAGTCGCAGTTGATGGGACATTCGCAGGACGCGATCACGCAGACCGTGCTCGATAAGGAGCGCGGCATCGTCAAGAACGAGAAGCGTGAATCTGAGGAAGACCGGTCATACGGGCGCGTTCCAAACCTTATTGCCCAAGCCAGCTACCCGGTAGGACACCCCTATGCGTTGACCGGTGCAGGATCGCTCCAGGACCTCGACGCCGCGAATCTGGAGGATGTGAGGTCCTGGTTGGCTGCCAATTACGGCCCCGCCAATGCGGTGCTCGTCGTCGCAGGCGACGTTGACCTGGGTACGATCAGGCAGAAGATACAAAAGTTTTTCGGCGATATACCTCCGGGTCCGCTGGTGGCGACGCCGGCCCCATGGGTCGCCAAAGCCATCGGCCGGCGCCGACAGGTAATGTACGACCGCATTCCATCCGCGCGCGTGTACCGCGTATGGAACATCCCCGAGTGGAGCGTCGCGGACACGCGTTATCTCTCGTTAGTGAGCTCGGTCTTAGGCGGCGGCAGCTCGTCGCGGCTGCATCGGCGACTGGTCCAGAGCGAGCAGATCGCCACCGACGTGTCAGCGAGTGTGAGGTTTGGCCAACTCGGTAGCCAGCTTTCCATCCAAGTCACGGCAAAGTCTGAGCGCGACTTGGCGGCGATCGAGAGCGCTCTCGACGAGGAAGTGACGCGCTTCGTGCAGGACGGACCAACAATGGAGGAGCGTGAGGCGGTGCGTCGCCGCTTCCTGACCGACTTCTTCCGGGGCACCGAGCGGCTCGGGTCCGAGTGGATCGGAGGGTTCAAGGGGAAGTCTTGGCTGCTCGCGGAAAACGAGGTCCTGGGTGGGCGCCCGGACTATTACAAGGTCACCTTGGATCGTGTCGCGCGGGCGACGAGCGACGATCTGCGCGACGCGGCGCGGAGGTGGCTGGTCGACAGTGACGTGACGCTGGTGCTTCGCCCGCGGCCAATGCAGCCGGCCGCGTCGGCCTCAAACGCCCGCCCATCCGAAATCCCGGAAGCTGGCGAATTTCCGAGCGTCACGCTTGCGCCGATGCAGCAGAAGCACCTCGCCAACGGACTACGCGTGCTGTTCGTGGAACACCCAGCCGTTCCACTTGTCGAGATGCGCCTCATCGTCAGCAGCGGATCGGCATCCGATCGCGATGGCGCTCCGGGCGCGGCGGAACTCACGGCGAAGCTCCTGGTCCAGGGCACGACCCGGCGAACAGCCGCGCAGATCTCGGACGACGTGTTGGATCTCAGCGCTCGGCTCTCGACATCCACTCAAACCGATACCTCGGCTGTGGCGCTGGCGGGCCCCAGCGGCGAGCTGGTACGGATGCTGGATGTGCTCGCGGACATCGTGAGGCATCCAACGTTTCCAGCGACGGCGCTCGAGGCACAGAGGCAGCAGTACGCGTCTCGGGTTCAGCGCGAGCGCGGCTCGACGGTAACACCGGAGCGGCTGATGCCGCGGCTTCTCGAGCGGCCGGCTGCGACCCCAGGGACTCCGGTCGCCCGCACGAGCAGCGAAGGCGCTGCGGCTGGACGGGACGAACTCCTCGCATTCCACAGCGAGCGATACAGGCCGAATAACGCGACGCTCGTGGTCGTGGGCGCGACCACAATGGAGAAACTCCTGCCGGAAATCGACCGCGCCTTCGGCACATGGGAGCGCGGACCGCTGCTGCCCTCGGTGACGATGAACGTCACGGAAGCGGTTTCGCGTGTCGTCTATTTGGTCGACGCGCCGGGAATGACTCAGTCGGTCGTTGTGGCCGGTATGCCCGCGCCTCTCCCCGCGGACCCGAGTTACCACGCGTTTCGTACGATCGCGATCGCGATGCGTTCGCGACTGTTTGCGAATCTGCGCGAGGCAAAACAGTGGTCCTACGCTCCATACACGTCGCTCGCGGGCACGCGCGACTCCCAGGTATTCATGCTTGTCGCAGCCGTTCAGCAGGACAAGACGGCGGAGACGATGACCGAACTCCTGAAGGAGTTGCATGAGATGGCCGGCGCGCGCCCGATCACCTCCCAAGAGCTGAAGGTGGCGAAGACGAACGAACTGCGGATGCTCGTAGTCTATTGGCAGACAAACGCGCTGACTGCAGACCGAGTGGCCGAAGTCGTGCGTGACGGTACGGATCCCAGCGCCTTCGCCGCGCTCGGCCGGCGACTTGCAGCGTTGACGGAAGGTGAAGTTGCTCGCGTGGCGAGCCGCGTCATCCATCCGGACCGCGCGATCTGCCTGGTGATCGGGGACCGCCGAAAGATCGAAGCCGGTGTTCGGGCGCTCAACTTGGGCGAGCTGCGCGTGATCGACGCCGACGGCAATCGCGTGGGGCCTGGCGCGAACCCGTATCCCGCGCGGCACCCACGCCCCTGAGCGGCGACCCCCGTGGCTAAGCACACTCCGAAGAAACGCGCCAGAGGGTGACAAACCAGACGGCCCGTTCTAGCATTCAAGGGTGGCCAACGAGACCAAG
>JBKJKB010000319.1:0-3448 GCA_046597675.1 Gemmatimonadaceae bacterium | reverse complement strand
GGCTCGCCTACATGCTCGGCGCGCCCGATGCGCTGGAGCACGCCCGTGTAGCGGAGATTGGTTAACCGCTCGATTTTTTCGTACGGGAACATGTTGAGCAGCAGTCCGAGCGCGATGATGACGAGGCCGCGCTTGAGGATCTGGCGGACGAGCTCGCCATCGGTGGCGCCGCGCGCGCGGCGGGACTCGAGCGAGATCCACGTCGTGATCCCGACGATGAAGAGGAAGAACGGAAAGATCAAATCTGTGGGCGTCCATCCGTGCCACTCGGCATGCTTGAGCGGCGGGTAGATCGCCGCCCAGGAGCCCGGGTTGTTGACGAGCAGCATCCCCGCGATCGTCATCCCGCGGAAGACGTCGAGGGAGAGGAGCCGCTCGCGGGGCCCGGTGGGCGCTATGGTGCTGGTCGTATTACGCGGCCACTGTTACGAACGCCGCGGTCGAGGAAGCCTCGGGGACGTACACCCCGTATCCCGTGGTAGTGCGCTCCATCACAACCAGATAATGACTCACCTTGGCCTCCTTAGGCGGTCGCGCTGTAGCCCCGCTTTGCTGAGGATACTTCGCAGCATTCCCGGGGACAAGTCATCTGATACGACGACTAACCTGGTGCCGGCTCATCCTGACGCTCAACCACCCCAACCCACGCAGGCCCGGAAGACAGCAGTTATCGCAGTAGCGCGACTATCCCGATGAAGACGCCGACCATCGGAATGACGGTCCCGCTCCAGAGGATGAACATCCACTTGATCAGCTCCGCGCGCTGTTTGGCGAGCTCTGCCTGGAGCTCCGCCCTGAACCGTTCCCAGTTCCGATCGTTCAATTCTTTCAGATCGGTCTTGTAATCATTGTCCACGGCATTGAACCAGTCGACCAACTCGATCGCGACGTCGTCGCCAAGCTGGTCGTAAAAGCGGCGCGAAAGCTTCGCGGTTACCGGCACGTGCGCTCCTGTTCGTGACGGCACTATCTAAATGGTAGGCCGAGCGGACAGCGCAAGCAACTCGGCGCTGCCGTAGCCCGTCGAACGCGAGGTTCGTACGTGCTAGCGGGGCCCGTTCTCCCGGCTCGCCAACGCGGCGAACAGGTACGACAGGTTTGCCGTCCCATCCATGATCGGCTCGTTGGTCGAGTAGTCACCGAGGTCGTCGTGGTACACGATGAACCCGGTGTTGAACCGCTCGTACTCGTCGGGCTTCAGCAATCGGATCCCGCGCAGGTTCTGGTAGATGGACCGGTACACAGGCCCATCCAGCAAACCACCGAGCTGCGTCTGCACGCCGAGCAAATTCGCGACGACCGAGTGCGGCTCGCGCGCCCATACGCCGCCGTTCGGAAATCCGATGATCATCGACGTCCCCCATGGATTCACGCCGAGCAGCCAGTCGAGCGCGGCGACCTCGTACTCGCGGAACCGCTCGTCGCCGGTCATCCGCCGGTACAGCAGCGCCTGCGTCGCGAACGATGCCATCAGGTTGTTCGAGCACCAGATGAACGGAATGCCCACCCTGAATCCGTTCCCCGCGCGATCCACCACGGCCTGCAGCCCGCGCCGATAGTACTCGGCCATCGTCGCGCGATCGGTGGGCTCCGCGTTGCGCGCGATCTCGTGGTGACCGTTGTTGTGCCAGGGGAACCACTGGTAGTGCCGCGCACTGTCGGCACCCATCCACGGCGTCACGGGCTCGCGCGCGGCGAAGCGCAAACCCTCGCGCATGTACCGCTCCTCGCGCGTCAGCGCGTACAGCTGCGCGGCCGCGAGCTCCATGTCGTCCACCCAGTTGTCCTCTTCATAGAAGTACGGTGAGCGGCCGGGCGCGGTCTGGCACACGCCCGGAAAACGATTGCCGACATCGTACGCGAGAATGGCCTTGTTGCGGAGACGGGCGGCGAACGCGGGATCGAGCTCGCGCAGCAGGGAAGCGCCGAGCGCGAAGGCGGAGGCGTACTTGCCGGCGGTGGACGCGAGTCCGTCCGAGCGGTTCTTGCCTGTGAACAGGCCCTGCGGCTTGCCGGTGCACGGATACACCGGACGCCAGCTTCCTTTGCCCCAGCCGTAGTCCGATGAATCGGTGGGCGGGAGGTCCCAGAACGCGTGGTCGCGGTCGTCGGCGAGCTGGTTGAACACGAGGATCTCGCCGGACGAATCGTCCGCGGGGAACATCTTCGCCAGCCACTCGAGTCCGTGCCGCGCTTCGTCGAGCACATCGGCGATCCCGTTCGCGCCCGGGCGACCCCAGGCGTCGAACTTGTCTGCGAACGCGTGCGGGCTGTCGCGGTACGCCATCAACAGCATGAACGTCGCGTGCGCGGATGTCGCCACGTACTGCAGGTAATCCGCGGCGTCGGCCCACCCGCCCTGCACGTTCTGATATTGGCCGGCGCGTGTGGGATGATCCACGATGAGCGCGTCTTTCGTGTGCACCCACGTCTGGAACAGCGGATTCCAGCCGGAGCGCTGCTGTCTCATATAGTAGAGCAGCGTGTCGGCGGCGCCGGCGTACACTGCGCGGCCGATGCGCACGGGTCGCGACTCGATGCCGCCGGCGACTATTCGATAGGTGCCCTCTCGGCGCAGCGCGGAGAAATCGAGGCGGAAGGTCGAGCGGCAGGATGCGAACGAGCCCGTCGCCTGCGCCGGGCCGCCGAGCACGCGGCGGTTGCGGGAGTCGCGGACGTCGAAGGTGGAGAAGCTCGCCGAGTCGAGCGAGCAGATGACGGCGATCTTAGACGCGTCGGGGAGGTAGCCGACCTGGTTGGTGCGGATGAAGCTGGTTGCTTCTGTTTGCGCGAAGAACAGGAGCAACGGAGCGATCATCAAAGGAAGCTATCCCCCACGAAAAAATGCGGCCAGCGCCGTGTCATCAGTCTGGCCGTTCGAGACCGCCATCGTGATGGAGTACAGCTCCTGTGGATCAAAATCGGTGTCCAGGATGCTTGGCTCCCCCGCAATTGGGAGCGGTGGTTATCCCTGATGGAGTAAGGCGTTGAGCTTCGCAATCACTTCGTCGACTACATTTTTTGGCAGCAAGCAAGCGCGGACCGTCGAGCGCGACATCCAATCAAGTGATCGGGGCTGGTCGGCGAGAACGACTCCTTCGACCGGGAGTCCCTCGGGTATAGGAACCTCAAACGGGTACCCTTTTTTTCGGCTCGTGATCGGGCACACCAGGGCCAGGCCGACCCGCTTGTTGTATGACCGCGGGGAAAGGACGATGCCCGGGCGCCGTCCGAGCTGTTCGTGGCCGGACGTTTGGTCGAACTCCAACCAGACTACGTCGCCCCGTTCCGGCACGTAGGTACGCGGCATCCTCGAGCCTACCAACTCTCCTTGCCGACCCTATCACCCCATTCAACTTCGGAGTGTCGATTAGATGCCGTGACCCTGGCCAGCATGTCTTCGAGCTTCCAGGCTGGTGGTGCCGGACGGATCACGATCGCATCGTCC
>JBKJKB010000305.1:0-4054 GCA_046597675.1 Gemmatimonadaceae bacterium | reverse complement strand
TTCCGCCCGCTCGCGCCCGGGATCTCGATCTCGGAGCGCGATCTGAACGATCTAGGGCGTATCCTCGATAGCGACAGTGTCGCTATCGAGGATACGCTCTAGATCGTTCAGATCGCGCTCCGAGATCGAGATCCCGGACGCGAGCGGGCGGAATGGAGCGCGGTACGCCGGCCGGTCGGTGGCCGCGAGCGACGCGAACAGCCGGCCGTGGAAGCCGCCGCGCAGCGCGACTATCTCGTGCTTTCGCGGACCACCGATGGACCGCGCCCAGCGCCGCGCGAACTTGAACGCGCCCTCGTTGGCTTCGGCTCCGGAATTACAGAAGAACACGGACGAAGCGAATGACATGTCGACGAGCCGTTGCGCCAGCCTCTCGCCGGGCTCGGTCGCGTACAGGTTGGAGCTGTGCAGTACGCCCGTGTCCGCCGCGGCGGCGATCGCCTGCCGTACCCCGGCGTCGGCATAGCCAAGCGCATTCACGCCGATTCCGCTGGCGAAATCGAGGTAGGTTCGCCCGTCGGCTCCCAGCAGCTCGACGCCGCGGCCGCCGACGATCTCGAGAGGCGCGCGCTTGTACGTGCCGAGTATCGCCGACCGTTTCGCGGCAGCCGCCGGAGGGTCGAGGACGGGGAGCGATAGAGTAGTCATGCTACGAGGCTCGTCGCGAGTGTCATCGTTGTGCCGAGCTCGCCATCGAGAATTCCCGCGAGCGGCGCGATACGCACCGACGGAACTCCACCGGCCAGCGCGGCGTGCGCGGCTTCGAGCTTGGCGGCCATGCCGTTGGACGCGGTGCCGTTCGCTATGAGGACGCGCGCCGTCTCCACGTCGAGAATGCCGAGCACGGCTCCTTCCGCGCCGATGACACCATCGACGTCCGCCACGAGCAGCAGCTCGTCGGCGTTCGTCGCTACTGCTATCGCGGCAGCGGCGTCGTCACCGTTGACGTTGAGTGCGCCCGGGCCATCGGCGTTTCGCGCGAGCGGGGAAATGACCGGGAGGTAGCCGGCCTCGAGCAGCGTCGATACGAGGGAGACGCTCACTCTTGCCGGCATGCCCACGTGCCCGAACTCCTCGACGCCGAGTGGCTGCGCTTCAAGAAACCCGGCGTCCTCGCCCGAAATCCCCACGGCGGGGACGCCGGCGCCAACGAGCAGCGATACGAGCCGCTTGTTGACCAGCCCTGACAACACCATGCGCACGACGCCGATGTCCTCCTCGGACGTGACGCGCCGACCGCCGCTGAAGCCGGGCGATCCGCCGAGCCGGCACTGCATCGCGGAGATATCCTCTCCGCCGCCGTGCACGACGCACATCGCGCCCGGAGCCGCGCCCCACGCCTCGGCTAGCACCGATGCGAGCGCCGGCGACGACTGTGCGCGCCCGCCGATCTTGACGACCGTCTTCACGCCGGCAATCCGATGCGCTCGTCGAGGCCGAGCAGAAGGTTTGCGTTCTGCACCGCCTGACCCGCGGCACCCTTGAGCAGGTTGTCGATCGCAGCGATAATGACAAGCGTCGGCTGGCGCACGCCGGCGGCGGCATGCACGCTGAGGCGCACGACGTTGCGATGTACGACATCGCGCAGCGAAGGTGGTGAGTCGGCGATTTCCACGAAGGGCTCGCCCGCGTAGAACTCGCGCCAGAGCGCACTCGGATGCGCGAGCGCGGCGGTCACCGGTACGGTGATCGTCGCCAGGATCCCCCGCGCTACGGGGAGAAGGTGCGGGGTGAAGAGGATGTCGTTGTCGCCGCCAAGCTCGCGCACCAGCGCGTTCATCTCAGCGAGATGCCGGTGAACATTCCCCGGCGCGTACGCCCGGAAATCTTCCGCGACCTCGGCGAACATCAGCTCCTGCTTGGGAGCGAAGCCCGCGCCCGTCACTCCGCTCGCTGCGTTGACGTTGATCGTCGCGCCCGCGCGCACGAGCCCGCGCGCGAGCAACGGCGCCAGCCCAATCAGCACCGCGGTCGGATAACACCCCGGGTTCGCCACCAGCTCGGCGCCGGAGATCGTGTCGCGCATTATCTCGGTCAGCCCGTACGGAGCCGCGGTCTCGCTGTTCCCGGGCCGGAAGTCGGAGGAGAGATCGATCACGCGCGCGCCGGTCTTCCGCGCGGCACCCACCCACTCGGCGGATGCGCCGTGCGGCAGCGCGCTGAAAACCATCTCGGCGTCGTCGAGTCGCACGTCGTCGGGCGCGAGAAAGGTTATCTCGCTTGCGCCGAAGCGCGCGCGCTGACCGCGCTGGCCGTTGGCCGCGGCGAACGCAAGCTGCATCCCCGGATGGCGGGCCACGAGGCCGCACAGCTCCCTGCCGGCGTACCCACTCGCGCCGAGAATTCCGACCGCAACTTTATGCATCGAGTATGCATAATGATGCAAATGCCGGATGTCAACGCTCGACTGGCTCCTGGAGCGGCTCAGGGGAATCCAGGTTCGGAGTGACCCGGTACCGAGTGAGCCAGTAGGAAGTGACCTCGTAACCGGTCGACTCGTTACCGGGTCACCCCAAATTTGGATCCCCGCTAGCCCCGCCAGGACTCAGCCCCGCTCCCCGATCTCTCGTACGCGATGCAACAGTTTTTGCCGTCCACCGGCGGACCGGCAGATAATGAGCACCGTATCGTCCCCGCCGACGGTACCGAGGATCTCCGGCCACCCCTGGGAATCGAGCGCTACCGCTGCGGACTGAGCTCCACCGGGAATCGTCCGCATCACGATCAGCTCTCCCACTCCGTCCGCGCGGAGGAACAGCTGCGGCAGAATCGCCTCGATGGCGAGCGCTGACTGCACTCCCGCGTCCGGCGCGGAGTAACGAGGCCCGTCGGCGCTGGGCACCCGCGCGACCCTGAGATCCCGCAGGTCCCGCGAGAGAGTAGCCTGGGTCACGTCCCAGCCGCGGCTTCGCAGCAGCCGCCGCAGCTCCTCCTGGCTCGAGACGCGCCTGGAGCCGATGATGTCGAGAATCGTGGACTGGCGGTCAGACTTGTTGGCCATGACTGAGAGCGCTGTTGGCTGTTGGCTGTTGGCTGTTAGCTGTTAGCTGTTAGCTGTTAGCTGTTAGCTGTTGGCTGTTGGTAACAGCCCCTGGAGTCAGGCTGGTCTTCACAATGTGAAAATATACTTGACTGGGGCTCCTGCAGTGTATTTATTCACTGAGTCTGCATAATTACGCGGTTTTAGGTACTAGTCACCAGTCACCAGTCACTGCTCATGTCCACCATCGTCCTCGCCTATTCGGGCGGCCTCGACACGTCGATCATCGTCCCGTGGCTCAAGGAGCACTACGACGCGCGCGTGATTTGCGTCGCTGCCGACGTCGGGCAGGGCGACGAGCTCGAAGGCGTGCGGGCAAAGGCCATCGCGTCCGGTGCCGACGAGTGCTTCGTAGAGGACCTGCGCGAAGAGTTCATCACGGATTACATCTGGCCCACGCTTCGCGCCGGCGCCACCTACGGTCGGAAATATCTGCTTGGCACGTCCATGGCGCGTCCGCTGATCGCGAAGAAGCAGGTTGAGATCGCCCGCCAGGTCGGCGCGACCGCGCTGGCCCACGGGTGCACGGGCAAAGGCAATGATCAGGTCCGCTTCGAGCTGACGTACGCAGCGTTCGCACCCGATCTCCCCGTCATCGCGCCATGGCGTGAGTGGGATATTCGCAGCCGCGAGGACGCTATCTCGTACGCGCAGGCGCACAATGTTCCGATCACTGCGACGAAAGAAAAGATCTACTCCCGCGACCGTAACATCTGGCACATCTCGCACGAAGGCGGTGTCCTCGAGGATCCCGCAGCGGCGCCGCCCGCCGATCTCTTCATGCTCAGCGTCGCTCCCGAGGACGCACCCAATGAGGCGGAGGAAGTCACGATCGGATTTGAGCGCGGCACGCCGGTGACCGTCAACGGCCGCTCGCTCGGCGCGATCGGATTGCTGTCCACGCTGAACGCGATCGGTGGCCGGCATGGCGTCGGACGGATCGATCTCGTCGAGGACAGGCTCGTCGGAATGAAATCGCGCGGCGTGTACGAGACGCCGGGCGGGTCGCTGCTG
>JBKJKB010000214.1:0-9488 GCA_046597675.1 Gemmatimonadaceae bacterium | reverse complement strand
GTCGATTCGGGTCGCGCCGCCCGCGCGCAAGCACCCGCGGGGGACGGCCCCCGCGAGACCCGCGAGAAAATGTCGACGCGTCGGAAACGGATCGCCGAGCACCTGCTCGAGAGCCAGCACTCGACCGCGCACCTGACCACGTTCAACGAGATCGACATGAGCGCGGTGATGTCGCTGCGCGATCGTCTGAAGGAGCGCACCGAAAAGGAGCACGGCGTCAAGCTCTCGTTCATGCCGTTCTTCGTGAAAGCCGCGTGCCTCACGCTCAAGAGCTTCCCCAACATCAACGCGCAGGTCGACGGCGACACCGTCATCTACAAGCACTACGTGCACATGGGCATCGCCGTCGCATCCGACCAGGGGCTCGTCGTCCCCAACGTCAAGGACGCGGACAGCAAGGGGATGATCCAGATCGCACGCGACATCGCCGACGTTGCCAAGCGCGCGCGCGACGGCAAGCTGGCGATGGACGATCTCACCGGCGGGACGTTCACCATCACCAACGGCGGCGTCTTCGGCTCGCTGGTCTCGACCCCGATCATCAACTACCCCCAGGTCGGCATACTCGGCCTGCACAAGATCCAGGATCGCCCGGTCGTGATCGACGGAAAGATCGAGGCGCGGCCGATGATGTACGTCGCGCTCTCATACGACCATCGGATCGTGGACGGCCAGCATTCGGTACTGTTTTTGGTACGCGTCAAGGAGCTGATGGAAGATCCCGCTACCATGCTGGTCGATTAACTACCTGTGGTTCCTGGATCGTGGTTTGTGGTTTGTGCTGCGCGCTACCGTGTTGATCCGAGCAATCCGTGAACCTGAATCCACTCACCGTTTCTTTCTCGCGAGGTTTCGATGCGAAAACTGATTTTGGCCGCTCTCGTTCTTACTGCGTGCGCGAAAGCCGATGATGCGGCCGTCGATACCGGCGTAGCTGCCATCGAGCCTGCAGCGCCGGCGATGACCGCTACGCAGTTGATGTACGCGGGCACGTGGAACGGCCGGTCCTACCGGGCCGGCGCTCCTGCTTCCGACACCGGATCCAAATGGGTGACGACCTACACCGCCGCCGGTACCGGCCTGACCGGCACCGTGCGCTTCGACGGCCAGACCACGGACATTCCGATTCGCGTGGATGAAATGAGCGACGCAGGGATCCGGACCACGTTCGGCCCATACGTCAGCCCCGCGGCCGGTAACGTCGAAGCGACCACTACCACCAACGGACGGATGGCGGGCGACTCGCTGTTCGGATCGTTCGTGGCGACTCCGACGACCGGCGACCGGGTCAGCGGCCGATTCGCGGCAAGACGGCAGTAAGCAGCTGCGCTGCACGTCAGGGTGGGGACCGGCATGGGGGCAACTCCGAAGCACCGTCTTAGCGCGAGCGAAGCGAGCGCGTAGGTGCGAGGACGTTGCCTCCAGGCTGGTCCCCGCCCCTCGCGGTTAAGCTGCTAGCTTTTTTGAATGCCTGAATCGTCTCAATCCGCAGATATCGTAATCATCGGTGGCGGCCCGGGCGGGTACGTGGCCGCCATCCGCGCTGCGCAGCTCGGCCTCACCACCGTCTGCGTCGAGCTGGCAAAGACACTCGGCGGGACGTGCGTCAACATCGGGTGCATCCCGTCGAAGGCGCTGCTGACATCCTCCGAGCATTACGAGTTCGCGCGACTGCACGCGGCCGTGCACGGCGTGAAGACCACCGGCGTAGAGCTCGACCTCGCGACGATGCTCAAGCGGAAGGACGAAGTCGTCAGCCAGAACACCAAGGGGATCGAGTTCCTTTTCCGTAAGAACAAGATTGCGTGGGCAAAGGGCCGCGGAACCCTGAAAGGCGGGAACGTCGTGGATGTCGCGGGCGACGACGGCAAGATCACCAGCTATCGGGCGAAGGACGTCATCATCGCTACCGGGTCGGTTCCCGTAGAGCTGCCCTTCCTCAAGTTCGACGAGGGTCGCGTGCTCTCCAACGACGGCGCGCTGCGAATCCCCGAAGTCCCGAAGCATCTCGTCGTCATCGGCGGCGGCGTCATCGGCCTCGAGCTCGGTTCCGTCTGGCGCAGGCTCGGCGCGAAGGTCACGGTCGTGGAGCTGACTCCGACGATTCTACCGGGCACGGACCTCGAAGTCGTCAAGGAAGCCGACAAGATCTTTCGCAAGCAGGGTCTCGACCTGCGGACCGGCACAAAGGTCACCGGCGCGCGTGTCGAGAAGGATCGTGTGCTTCTGGATATCGAAGCGAACGGCAAGACCGAAACGCTCGATTGCGATCGCGTGCTCGTCTCGGTCGGCCGCAAGTCGTCGCTTCAGGGAATCGACGCGAAGGCGCTTGGCCTCAACGTGGGCCAGCGCGGTGAGCTCGTGGTAGACGATCAGATGCGCACCAATCTCCCCAACGTGTACGCCATCGGCGACGCCGTCGGCGGCAAGTTGCTCGCGCACAAAGCCGAGGAGGAAGGCGTCGTCGCGGTGGAGGTGATCGCGGGGCACAGGGCGCGGATGAACTACAGGTCGATGCCCTCGGTCGTGTACACGTGGCCTGAAATCGCGACCGTCGGCCTCGCCGAGCACGAGGTGAAGGAGAGCGGCCGCGCATTCAAGGTCGGCAAGTTCCCGTTCTCTGCGAATGGGCGAGCACGCAGCATGAACGAGACGAGCGGCTTCGTGAAGTTCATCGCGGACGCCGAGACGGATGAGCTGCTTGGCTGCCACATCATCGGCGCGAATGCGTCGGAGCTGATTCAGGAAGTTGTGCTCGCGTTCGAGTACCGCGGCTCATCCGAGGACATCGGGATGACGGTGCATGCGCATCCGACGTTGTCAGAGGTGATTAAGGAGGCCGCGTTGGGAGTGCTCGGGCGGTCGATTCACATCTGAACTGCGCTGCGGGCTGCGTGCTGATTACATAGCATGAGCGAGCGAGCGCTTCGCCCCGCAGATGTACCCGCCGCGGCGAAGCTGCTGGCGTGTGATCCGTGCTGGGCTAACCGCGGCGAGCGTCCGAGCTGGATCCTCGAGGTCATCGCAGGCGGCTCGAGCGAAGAGCATTCGGCGCTCGGTTCGTTCGACGGCGATGAGCTGCGCGGGTTCGCGTCATTCAACTTCGTGGCCGGCGCCGACAGGGCGGGCGCGATCTCCTGCGTCGCGCGGATGGACGAAGCCAGCGGGATCGCCGTACTGTCGGCCGCGGTCAAGAAACTCTCGTCGGGCGGTGCGCGGTTGATCGTCGCGGAGCTGCCCGACGTACCGGAGATGCAGGGATACGCGGCACTGCTTTCACTCGGCGGCTTCGCGGCGGAAGCCTACGTGAACGACTATTACGCCGACGGTATCGGCATGCGCATCCTTGTCGCGCGACCTGCCAACAGATCAGGATCCGCTCAGTAAACGACGACATCGGCGTTGTCATAAGCTCGAGCAAGTCCCAAAATGCCTAGAACCAGCATACCTCATTCCGCCCTGCCAGCGGCAGCGGCTCACGATTCAACTTGATCTCGACAAGCGTCGTTGTGTACGGATAGAAAAACTTCACCTTCGCGTCCCCGACCAGCGACGACAGATCCAGCTCGCCGTCCCACTTCCCGTCGCGCGACGTTCCGCTCGACACGTCGCCGATCTTGTCGCTGCCGAACCCCGTGTAGCCGACGAGCGCAGAGCCCGACGACGCGATGACCCGAATCCACAGGCTCGTCATGTCGCGGACGCCGAGCGCCGTCAGGTTCACGTGAAAGCAGCGCAAGCTCGAATCCGCCAGGTACGTGTGCACGTCCACGGCAAAGGGGATTGTCTCCTCATCGTGCCCGCGACGCGAAAAGAGCTGCACGTTGTAATCGGTGATTGGGTCGCCGCGCTCGTCCACCGCGCGAATCACGAACTGCTGCCACTCGTCCATGCCACGGCGGGCCGCATCCGACTCACGCTCGGCGGTGGCGAGCCACTTATCGAACTCTTCCGGACTGGAGACCGCGAGCGCGCTGTCCACCATGTTCACCAGCCAGTCGCCGGGATCGCGCAGAATCGTCCCGTGATTCTTCCCCGCGACGGGTATCATCGGGATGTCAGCGTTGGGCCATGGCTCCACGTGTACGCGTCCCGTAGCGCCGACGCGCGCGGGATCGACGCTCAGGTCCAGCGCGATCTTCCGCATGTTGAGCGCGCAGCCGGACCACCGCACCGTGCCGTCGGTGCCCGGCTGATTCGCGACCGCGCCGAGACCGGAGTAACCCCTGTCGCCGCAGAAGACGAAGGCGAAAGGCGTCGCTCCGGTTGGGCCGTAGTAGGTCTCGTCGCCCAGCATGTCCTGGTGCGCGAGATCCCAGGTGTAGCGCCCGCCCAGCTCGAGTCCGTCGAGAATCTTGTCGCCGGCTTCCAGAAAATCGGGACCGAGCTCGCGGTTCCCCTTGAAGAGGGCGCCGAGCCAGCTCCGCCCCTTGTGCGCGATAGGCGATCCGAAGGTAGCGGGCGCCAGCGCGATAAGATGCTTGAGCCGGTCGCGTCGCTTTGCATACGCGGTGAGCCACGAGCGCACGACGAGCATCCCCGTCGAGTGCACGATCGCGTCGAACGGCTCGTCCGCGTCGAGTCCCGCGCGCACGCGCAGCGCGCGGTCGAACCCTTCGGCGACGTCGCGAATGGTCAGCTCGTTCGTGAGCGACCGGTAGTTGCAGACGTGGATGGTGCTCACGTCATAGCCACGTGCGCCAAGCTCGGCGGACCACCTCCGGAACGAGCCTGCGTCCGCGGAGTAGCCGTGCACGAGAACGAGGGGAAGCCTTGCCACCGCTATTCCTGGAAGCCGAGCTTGCGGGCCACGCTCGATTGCCGCGCGTCCAGCGTCAGGAAGGAAATGTCCCCCGGCTCTTTCGCGAGGTACAACGCGCTAGCGAGATGCCAGCAGTCGGCGCCGCGAACGTACCCGGCTGTCAACACGCGCTCGATCTCGGCGTGCAGCGGTCGATCGGGCGTCACCCACGCGATCCGGTCGAGAGCTCGGTTATCCGGCGGGATCCGTTCGCGGTGCAGCGCCGAGTAGAGCTCGGCTTCCAGAAGATTCGCCGAATACAGCGCGTCAAAGGCAGCGAGCCTTCGAGTGACGGACGCAACCCCCGACTCCCCGAGCGCTATCGCCACGAAGCACGACGTGTCGACATACGCCGCTTTCACTCAGTCGCGCTCATCGAGGAAGCGTTTGAGCGCGCCGGGTCGCCTGGCGATCGGCTTGAGTGGCGCGCGAGGATCCACTGCCGGAATCAGGACACCCCGTTCTTCCAGCTCCTTCAGCCGCGCCGCCAGTCCCATTGCCGACTTACCCACGGGCCGTAGCTCGGCGACAGGCTCGCCGTGGAGGGTGATGGTCACGTGATGGCCTTCCCGGACCTTCCGCACGAGCGCCGACAGCTTGGCCTTGGCGTCGTAGAGGGAGTAGGTGTGCTTCATTTTCTAATGCTAATATGGTCTAGTCAGACTAGTCAAGACCGGACACCGGCAGGGAGAATGCCGACAAACTCGTCCCGACCATCTATCTTCCTTATGTAGGACAATTACCTAAGCCCACAAAAACACTAAATGCCTTTCGGTTCGTTCGACCTCCACCCCGACCTCCTCAAGGGCGTCAAAGAGCTGGGATTCACCCGGCCCACGCCTATCCAGGCCGACGCTATTCCGCCCGCCATCGCGGGCAAGGACATCCTCGCCTGCGCCATGACGGGGAGCGGCAAGACCGCGGCTTTCCTGCTGCCGATTCTCAACAGCCTGCTGGCCAAGCCGCGCCGCACGACGCGCGCGCTGATCATCACGCCGACGCGTGAGCTGGCCGCGCAGATCCTGGAAGATCTCGAGGATCTCGCCGTGCACACGCCCATAACGTCCGCGTCCGTGTTCGGCGGCGTCGCGATGGGGCCGCAGGAGCACGCCTTCCGTACCGGCGTCGACGTCATCGTCGCGACGCCCGGCCGGCTACTCGACCACCTGCGATTCCCGTACGCCAAGCTCGACAAGATCGAGCACCTCGTGCTCGACGAAGCTGACCGCATGCTCGACATGGGATTCCTTCCCGACATCCGCCGCCTGCTCCGCTACGTGCCGACGAAGCGCCAGACGCTGTTCTTCAGCGCGACGATGCCCGGCCAGATCGTGCAGCTCACGCGCGAGATGCTCAAGGATCCCGCGACGATCAACCTGGAGCGCAAGTCGAAGCCCGCGGTCGGAATCACGCAGGCCATCTACCTCGTTCCGCAGGAGCGAAAATCGGAGCTGCTGCTGACGCTGCTCGAGCGTGAAGTCATGCAGGACGCGCTCGTCTTCACGCGCACGAAGCATCGCGCCAACCGGCTGTGGGAGTACCTCGACAAGCGCGGCATCAACGCCGCGCGCATCCACGGCAACCGCTCGCAGCCGCAGCGGACCGAAGCGCTCGAGGGATTCAAGAACGGCGTGTACCGCGTACTGATCGCGACGGACATCGCGGCCCGCGGCATCGACGTCGAAGCACTCGGCCACGTGGTGAACTTTGACGTGCCCAATAAGCCCGAGGATTACATCCACCGCGTCGGCCGTACTGCGCGCGCGGAGCTGACGGGCGATGCGTTCACGTTCGTCGCGCCCGCTGAGCTGGGAGATCTGCACGCCATCGAGCGCGTGGTCGGTCATCCGCTGCTGCGCGTCACGGTTCCCGACTTCGACTACTCGGCCAAGACCGCCGAGAGTTTGGAGATTCCACTGGGCGAGCGTCTCGCGAAGATGCGGGCGCAGCGCAGCGCGGACAGGACCCGGTCGAAAGAGAAGAAGGCGCGTCCGGCTCCGAAAAAAGATTTCGCGGATTCGGCTCCCAAGGCGGCGCCGGAGCCGGAAGGTCCTCGAAAGACCGGACTGCGCCGCGTCCAACCAGCGACGGGCCGCCGGCGCGGGCCCAGCCGGCCCCGCTCGTAGCTACTACTCGATAGCAGGGAGCACGGGCAGCGCGGCCTCGATCTCCGCGCGGCTCGGCTCCAGCCACGGCGGGAGCACGAGTTTTTCGCCGAGTGATTCCAGCTTTTCGTCGACGGTGAATCCCGGCCCGTCGGTCGCGATCTCGAACAGCGCGCCGCCGGGCTCGAGAAAGTAGACCGACTTGAACCAGAAGCGGTCGATCACGTCAGTGGGTCTCCGCCGCGCGGCGGAGATCCGCTCCCGCACCGCCAACTCCGCTTCCAGATCCGCCACGCGCCAGGCGATATGATGAATGCCGCCGGTTCCCCACGCACCTCGCGCGGTGTCCGGCAGCTCGCGGATCTCGAGAAACTTTCCGGAGCCGCCACCGTGCACACCGAAACGGTGCCATCCCTCTTCCGCGCCGAGATCGTCGAAGCCGAGCACGCGCGTGAGAAACGTGGACGTCTCTGCGAGCGAGCGCTCCCAGAGGCGCACCGAATGCAGTCCCATGATCTGCCGGTCTGCCGCGACCGGGCTTTTTTCCCACGCGACGAACTCGCGCTCGTCCGCGGTCTCCGCCAGCGCCAGCGGCAGCCCGTGCGGATCTGTGACCGGAAGGCAGCGCTCGCCGCGACGGCGCTCCATCACCCCCGTCTTTACTCCGCTGCTCTCGAGACGCTCGATCCAGAACTCGAGCGATCCGGCCGGAATCGCGAGCGAGACTTCCATCGTGAGGCCGATCCCCGCTCTCGCCGGTGCCATCTCGGGCCAGGGAAAGAACGTCAGGTCGGTGCCCGGGTGCGCGACGGCGTCGGCGTAGAAGAGATGGTACGTGCCGGGCGAGTCCTGGTTCACGCTGCGCTTGACGAGACGCATGCCGAGCACGCGCGTGTAGAACTCCAGGTTCTCGCGCGCGTCGCCCGCGATCGCGGTGACGTGGTGCAATCCGAGAACCTCTGTCAACTCAGCGCCCCGAACAGCCATTTGACCACGACGATCGCGAACATGACTCCACCGACTGCGAGCAATGCGAGCGCGGCGATCATTACGAACAGGACGATACGACTCGATTTCCTCGTCGCGGCGGGCTTCTCGACGTAGCGCTCAAGCAGCGCCATGTTGCGCGTGTTGGCCTTCCACGCGACGTCGAACAGATCACCAACGACCGGAACCACGCCGGCGAGCGTGTCGAGCGCGACGTTCAGCACCATGCGTGCGAGCACCGGCTTGGGCGCGCCGAGCCGGGAGCCGAGCAGAATGAGGTAGCTGCCCATCGCGGCGCCGGCGACGTCGCCGAGTCCGGGGACGAGCCCGAGCAGCGCGTCGAGTCCGAACCGGATGTTCGTGCCGGGAATTCGCACCGCGCTGTCGAGGGCACGGGCGAGGACTCGTGCGCGGTCCACGCTCAGCGCGGTCGACGAATAGCGCGCGTCAGACGCTGTTGAGCCGATATCGGTTGAAATTTCTCTCTCCTTCCGTTCCATGTGTATCTATAATGATAGGCAAAGCCTGTATCGCGGCGCTCATCCCCCGGTGCGTAAAATGACCGACTCCATTTCTCGACGGGACCTCCTCAAGAACGTTGCCCTGACCGCCGCGGGCATCGGCCTTGTCGCCTGCCAGCGACCCGAGGCCAGCGCAAGCACGCCAGCGCGGGAAGTTGCGGCGGCACCAAGTCCGGATGAGGTCCGGCTAGACACGTGGGCAGCAACGATTCGTCGAGACGGACTCACGCGGGGCGACGTCCCGCTCGGCCGCAGCGCGACGCGCGTCGGCGAGCTTGCGATCGGCACCCCGTACGAGGCTTTCACGCTCGAAGCGTATCTGCGCGCGGGCGGCAGCCCCTCACGCGCCGAACCGCTCACGCTGTCACTGACAAAGTTCGATTGCGTGTCGCTGGTCGAGTCCTGCCTCGCCGTGTCGCGCGTCGCGGACGATTCCGGCGCGCCATCGTGGGACCGCTTCGGCCATGAGATGGAGCGCATGCGCTATCGCGGCGGCGTGCGCGCCGGCTACACGTCGCGGCTGCACTACTTCAGCGAATGGATCACCGATGGCCTGAAGCGCGATCTGTATCGCGAGTTGGGCGCTGAACTCGGCGGGATCGAGGATTCGCGCCCGCTTCGCTTCATGACCGAGCACCGCGCGAGCTACCCCGCGCTCGCCGACGACACCGTGTACCGCGAGATCGGCGCGATGGAGCGCACGCTCGACGCGCACCCAAGACACATGATCCCCACCGCCCGCATCCCCGAGGTGTCGGACCGCATCGAGTCGGGCGACATCCTCGCGTTCGCGACGTCGATCCCCGGGTTGGATGTAACACACGCTGCGTTCGCGTACCGCGATCCCGCAGGCGTGTTGCGTGTGTTGCACGCTCCGCTGTCCGGGGGCGTGGTCGAGATTACGCGTACAACGTTGCCCGAGTACGTGGCGGCGATTCGCCGTTCGACCGGGATTCTGATAGCCCGTCCCTTGCGCGCGTAACCGTTTTTTAACGACTCTGACCCCTTGATCGATCCGCTGGCCGCGGACCCATTGCCCGGCCGGCGCGAATGAATGCAACGCTAAACGCCTGA
>JBKJKB010000131.1:0-5770 GCA_046597675.1 Gemmatimonadaceae bacterium | reverse complement strand
GCACCGCTGCGGGCGTGGACGAAGTCGCGGTGCCCTACCGAGTCGTAGTACGCAAGAATGCTGTCCACGGTCAGACCCTTCGACCACGGGTAAACCAGACGCTTTTCCGCGCCGCGGAAATAGTACTCGACGTGACACTGTCCACAGACGAACGTTCGCATCTCCTGCCTGGACGCGTCGCGGTTGACGTCGTAGTTCGGTATTCCCTGGCTCGCCTTGAGTGCGCGGATTCCCTCGATGAATCCGGGTCGCGTAACCCGCAGCCGCATCGTTTCCGGCTGATGGCAGTCGATGCATGCGATGGGTTGCGTGACGTGCGCGCGAGCTTCCAGGTAGGATTTCGGATTCAGCTGCTCGAACCCTTTGATGAGATCGCCCCCTCCCGCCCGCATATACGGGACGTAAACCGACGCGTGACAGTGGATGCAGGCGCCCGGCTGCGGTGCGACGCGCAGGCGCCCGGTCATCTCCTGATCCACCAGCATGTAAGCGTGGCCGCGCTCCTCGCGGAAATCGCGCGAGAACGCGTACCCGTCCCAGAACTCACGCAGCCGTGGATCTTCGTCCAGGCGAGACTGCGCTACGACCGAGCGCGGGTCGGCGTCGCTTGGCGTGCGCGGCAGCGCCTCGCTGCCACCGTATCGCGTCCTCTGCTGGTCCACGGTGCGTCGGTACAGGTCGTATTGTAGCGGGAAATTCCGACCCCATACCTCGGGATCCTGCGTCGTGTCGGTGAGAACCACGCTCCGAAAAAACGGGTCCCGCGCCTCCTGCTTGCGCTCGAAGATGTTGGTCAGAAGCGCGACGATCCCGATTGCCGCGAGCGCCGCGCCCACGGTAAGGGCGCCGAGCAGCGCGTAAAAGCTCCTCCGGCCACGAGAGGTGCGAGGATCCGACGGTGCGGGCGAAGTCATCGGGCGATCTCCTTTGAAGCGATTCGGAATGTCGGCAGGTGCAATGGTATCATGCCGGCACGACTACGCGGGCAGTCAGCGAACCCAGTGGCCGACATATGCGTGGCAGCGGACGCACGAAGCGGGCTCACCTGGACCCGACGATCCTGTCGAATGCGGATCCGGATCGATCGCGCTGACGATCTCACTGTGGCAGTAGCGACACGCCTGCTCGGTCACGCGATGGTTCCGTGGCGTGATGCGCAGCGGATCGGGATATTGCCCGGTGGTGAAATAGAAGGAGTGCCAGAAGCCGTTCAACGCTTTGGTGGTGTACTTCCCGATCAGGTTGTGCGGAGTATGACAGTCGTTGCAGGTGGCTACCGACCGATGGCTCGACTTCATCCACGCCACGTAGTGCTCGTTCATGACGTGGCAGTTTGCGCACGCGGCGGGATCGTTGGTGAGGTACGACGCGCCCTTGGCGTAACCGAATGTAAAGAATCCAACCCCGGCAGCTACTCCCACGAGCAGCGCGGCGACAGTCGCCAACCTTTGCGGACGCGTCATGTTCCTCGACACCGTGCAATCATCCGGATCGGAAATCCTCCCAAATGTCGAACGTACACCAGCTAAGCTACGGACATGGAAGCAAACAAGCCGAGCGGAGTGCCGGACGAATATGCGCCCATGCAGCTAGCCCGGGGCTGAGAGCGTGACCAAAGTCAGGGTCTCACTGCGGCCCTCTCCACATCGACTTCTGGTAGCGGTAGATGCCGGTGCCGGCCGGAATGAAAGGTGACCGATGGAGATGTTCTCGCCTTAGAGCCGCGCACGATGTGATAGCGGACGCCCGGCAGATCCTTCACACGACCGCCGAGTTCGGCTTCTTGGGCGTCGTGGTGTACACGCGCGTGCACACGCCGCGCTTCTGCGCAACAACACTCAATCCCCAAGTATCCCGATCGCTTCCCCGCTTGCGGCGAGGGCAATAATCCGAACCAGATCGAACGTGCTGTGTGCGCGGCCATGGTGATTCCTCTCGGATGAATTCCGCGCGTATTAATGCAACATCCAAACCGCTACCGCGCCCGGTCGGGTCCCGGCCGCCCGACAGCCCGAATGTCGTCTCCGGAGTCCAGGTCCCGCCTCCTGTTCGGACCGAAAGAGTAGATGGTCACGGTCCCACGTTCCTGCCCGCTATGCTCCGTCTGGATCCAGTACGCCGTGCCCCAGGGGTCGATTCCATACTCCCGGCGCGCTCGAGTTCGGGACGGATTCTCGCCGGAACAGGAGACGCTCCGGAACGCTGCCAGCTTCGTCCAGTCGAGGTAACCCGCCCGGGCCGCGCTCCAGATCCGTTTCTCCATCGAGCCAACATCGAGTAAATCCCGGGCATTGCCCGCCGCGGTCACCACGTCCCGCGCCAACCCTCCCGTCTCGGCTCTGGCGCATGCGATCTCCTCTTGCGACGAAGGCCTTCGAACATCGCTCAGCCACGCCAGGGCGACGGCGACTGGCAGCGACGTTGCGACAACAAGAAGCACCCAACTCCCGTAAAGGCTTGCAGCGAACAGACCTCCCGCGAGCATCTCGACCCATTCGCCTGTGTACTCGATGGGATACCAGGCGAGCAGCAGCACACACGCTGCAAACCACGCGACGAGCGCATGCGGCGGAGGCGTGGATCCGATTCGCTCCATTGCGCGCTGGACACGCCCATTTACGGCAAGAGCCGGTAGCATCAGACCATAGCCGGCCAGAGCCGCGGCCAGCACCCATTTGGGACGGCCGAAAATGTCGCTGAAATTGTGCAGGTTCGTCTCCTGCTGAAAATTGTTCTCCAGAAAGAGATCGGGCGGCACGTAACCCAACAGTCGCTGTCCCCAACTGATCTCTTCGGCTGCCACGAACAGGCAGAACAAACCCACCAACAGGTCAAAGACACGCCGGCGTCTCACGGCCTGGACGACACCGATCACGCCCGCGCACGCGAACAGGAGAAAGGACGTCCATTCGACGACGCCATCCTCCTGCATCGCCCCGACGTACCAGTCCGCCCCCAGGTAGTAGGCTGAGAGCGCGCCAGCTATCAGCAGCGCTGCGCCCGCGTGAAACCCCGCCGGTACTGCCGTCTGCCGCGCGCTGGTACCCATGTGATGACGTTAATCGAGCGGCGCCAGACCAATGCCCCGTATTACGCTTCGTCCGCGAACAGGTCTGCCGCCTTGAGCGACTGTGGGGTCAACGTGCGCGCTGCCCCTGGTGTGCCATAACGCCGCTAGACTATGAGCATGGGGAGAACAAAGCTGGGTCCGGCAGCCGTATCAAATCGCGCCCCGTGGCGTCGCCTGAGGCGCGTCACGTGAACAAACTCGCCGCGTTCGTGGGCGCCACCGTGGGCGGTTGGGCGGGCTGGTGGATCGGGGCGAAGGTCGGGATCATGACCGCCTTCATCTTCAGCATGATCGGAACGGGACTCGGCATTTACGTCGGCGTGCGCTTTGCCCGGAGATACGAGCCATAGCTTGAGCTGAACGGGGAGAGGGGTCTCACTCCGGGGCGCGTCTTAGCGAAGCGTAGCGCCCGGGGGTGAGACCCCTCTTTCCTTCAGCGTCGAGAAGATCTCTCGTCTACAACTCTTCCTCGGCGAACACCGGCGACACGGACACCTCGGCCTCCGCCGGAGTGAGCGCGAACAACGGCTGAGCCGCCGCCGCGGCGACAGCCGCCTGCTCTTCCGCCGTCGGCACGTCCGGCCCGCTCTCCACATCGACCTCGTGGTAGCGGTACATGCCAGTACCCGCCGGGATCAAGTGACCGATGATGATGTTCTCCTTGAGTCCGAGCAGGTCGTCCTTGGCACCGCGGATCGCCGCGTCGGTCAGCACGCGCGTGGTCTCCTGGAAGCTCGCCGCGGAGATGAACGACTGCGTCGTGAGACTCGCCTTCGTGATGCCGAGCAGCAGCGGCTCGGAAGAAGCCGCCACTTCCTTCTTCTTCTTCGCCCGCTCGTTCACGTCGCGGAAAACCTGCTTGTCGATGTTCTCGCCTTCGAGAAATTCGGTCTCGCCGGAATCCAGCACGCGAACCTTCTGCAGCATCTGGCGCACGATCACGCCGATGTGCTTGTCGTTGATCTTCACGCCCTGGAGTCGGTAAACCTCCTGGACCTCGTTGAGCAGATATTCCTGCACCGCGCGCGGACCCTTGATCCGCAGAATGTCGTGCGGATTGACCGGGCCTTCCGACAGCCTGTCGCCCGCGCGCACGCGATCTCCCTCGTGCACTCGAAGGTGCTTGCCGGCGCCCACCTCGTAGAGCTGCGCCTCCTGCGTATCGTCGGCGACCTGGACCTGGCCGGACGCGCCCTTCTCCAACCGCATCGGCTGGACGAAGACCTCGCGCTTGCCGCGCTTGATCTCGCCGAACCGCACGAACCCGTCGATCTCTGAAATCGTCGCCGGATCCTTCGGGCGCCGCGCCTCGAACAGTTCCGCCACACGCGGCAGACCGCCCGTGATGTCGCGCGTCTTGTAGGCCTCGCGGCTCACCTTGGCCAGCGTCGTGCCGGCGGCGATGCGCGTGCCGTCGGTCACGGTGAGCTGTGCGCCCACCGGGATGACGAAGTCGCGCAGCCGCTTCTCCTTCCCGCCCTTCTCCTGCCAGATCTCGATGTGCGGGTGGAGCTTCTTCTCGCGATCCTCGATGACCACGGTCTGCCGCAGGCCGGTCAGCTCGTCCAGCTCCTCGGAGATCGACTCTTCCGGAACCAGGTCGACGAACCGCACCGTTCCCTGCACGTCCGCGATGATCGGGTTGGTGTACGGATCCCACGTGAAGATCACCTGCTCCTTCTTCACGTCGTCGGCGTCCTTTACGTGCAACTCGGCGCCGAGCGGCACCTGCAGGCGCCACACTCCGACGCCGTGCTTCTCGCCCGTCGAGCGGATGATGATGTCACCCTCGTACGACGTGACGATCTGCTTGCCCTCGGCGTTGGTGACCGCGATCAGCCGGTCTCCGAACTCGAGCGTGCCCGCGACCTTCGACTTGCGCGCCGTCTGCTCGGCGATACGCGCGGCGGTTCCACCGATGTGGAACGTGCGCAGCGTGAGCTGCGTGCCCGGCCCTCCGATCGACTGGGCCGCGATGATGCCCACCGCTTCGCCGCGATCAACCATCGCCATCGTCGCGAGATTTCTGCCGTAACACATCTGGCAGAGGCCGCGCTTCGCCTCGCACGTGAGCACGCTGCGGATGCGGACCGTCTCGATACCCGAGTCTTCGATCACGCGCGCCGTGTCCTCGTCGATCAGATGTCCCGCTTCCACGAGACGCGTGGGACGACCGGCCTGATCCCTTTCATGCGGATCGTCGATGTCTTCGGCGGCAACGTTGCCGACGATTCTCTCGCCCAGCGGCTCGATGATGTCCTCGCCTTCCTTGAGCGCTCCAACTTCGAGGCCGAGGATCGTGCCGCAATCCTCCTCCGTGATCGTGACGTCCTGCGCCACGTCCACGAGCCGGCGCGTCAGGTACCCGGCGTCGGCAGTCTTGAGCGCCGTGTCGGCCAGTCCCTTGCGCGCGCCGTGCGTCGAGATGAAGTACTCGAGCACGGACAGTCCTTCACGGAAGTTCGACTTGATCGGACTCTCGATGATCTCGCCGATTCCACCGGTGAGCTTCTTCTGCGGCTTGGCCATCAGTCCGCGCATGCCGGCGAGCTGCCGGATCTGGTCGCGCGATCCGCGCGAGCCCGAATCGAACATCATGAACACGGGGTTGAAGCCCTGCTTGGACGCCTTCATCGCCTTGACCATCGCGTCCGCGATGTCGTTGTTGGCGTGCGTCCACGTGTCGATGACTTTGTTGTA
>JBKJKB010000209.1:0-3375 GCA_046597675.1 Gemmatimonadaceae bacterium | reverse complement strand
TACCGCTTCTGCTCGGCCTTGCGCCCGGTGACCTTGACCTTCTCGGCATTGATGACGATGACGTTGTCACCCGTGTCCATGTGCGGCGTGAACATCGGCTTGTGCTTGCCACGAATGATCTTCGCGACTTCGCTGGCCAAACGGCCGAGCACGATACCGTCGGCGTCGACGATGTACCAGTGATGCTCGATGTCGGTTGGCGTTGCGGTGTAAGTCTTCATTAGAGATGCGAAACGGAAGCGTACGTACAAACCGCCGCCGAGCCCTGCCGGCGACGGTAATGTTTTCGGGGTGTTTTGGAACAGACTCGTAAGCTACGCAACAACTTACGCGAAGTCAAACCCCCGCCGGCCAACTGTCAAACGCCATTAGAAATGTCACCCGGATTACACCAATAGAAATGTCACCTCTCGTGGTTGACTGAAAAGATCATGTTGCTGGTCCTCCATGGATGATTGCTCTGGGGGCGGGAGGACTCGGCCCACGGAGCTCGGCCCTTGGCCTTGTACAGTGGTTCGGCCTGGACGTGATCCTGCCACCGGAGTTGATGCTCGGCCCCGGTCTTGGCGCGGTAGACCACGCGCAGGGTGCCGTCCTGCGAAGTGCGCACCAGCACCCGCGCCCGCTCCGGCATGTCGTGCCGGAGCTTGAGCGACAGACGCCGGTTACGGTAGGCGATCACGCCGTCGTTGCTTACACGCCGCTCCTCCTCCCAGCACCAGGTGGCCTGCGTGTCCACGCGGCGCTCGAGCGGGAGATGGAAATCCGTAGAGCTCGCCGGACGCCGGGCGAAGCGCTCGTTGTGGGCCGCGAGGTAGGAGCTCGAGAGATACTCGTTCACCGCGGCGTGAGTGCTGATCCCCTTCAGCCGCAGCTTCTTGATGAGCCGGTCCTGGTTGGTCCCGTGCGTCCGCTCCACGCGCCCCTTGGCCTGCGGCGAGGAGGCGGCGATCAGCTCGATCCCGAGTCTCGAGCATACGCGACCGAACTGCGTCGAGAGCTGCGTGCTCGTGGCGTCATCGGTCATGGTCATCATGCACCCCTCCGGGCCACGACCCTCCAGCCAGTCGTGGAAGCTCCCGTCGAGCTGCACCAGCTCACCGAAGTGCTGCTTGCGGTCCCGTCGGCGCCGGTGCGAGCTCCGCTTGCGCCGGCGCGACCAGAGCCCCTCGGACTTCATCCACTTGGTGAGCGTCGTCACGGGCAGGCGGATCCCCTCCTCGTCCCACAAGTGCTCGCTAACCAGCGTCGGCCCGAGCCTCTGCCCCGGACCCAGCTCAGCACTCCCGCCGTATCGCTCCCGGATCAACTCGATCACACGCGCCCTCTCGCTCTCCGACCGGGCGTGATTCGAGCAGCGAGCAAAATTCCCGTGGACCAGAGCTTTCGCGCCACCGGACCTGTACCGCTTCGCGAGCCGCTTCACCTGCCGCTCGCTCAGGCACAACAGCTCAGCCGCCTCCCTCACCCTCACCGCGCCACTTGCCAGCCGCTCCATCACCTGCACCCGGCGAAACTCCCGATCGCTCAAGGCCACTCTCTCCAAGTCCCCTCCTCGATGGAGGAAACATTGCCGAGGGTGACATTTCTATCGGTGGCTCAGGGTGACATTATCATCGGTGTTCAACAACCCCCGCCGGCCAACCGGGATTCCGGCAGGCCTCACAACTGTCCGCCTGGCCAACCTTGGCCCCGGCATCCACCTATCCGCCGCCGCTTGAATGGCTTGGGGTCCATGTCACTCGAGCTCCACGAGAACGGTGCCCTTCTCGACGGCGGTGCCCGCCGAGACGAGGATTGTCTTGATGGTTCCTGCCGACTTCGATCGCAGCTCGTTCTCCATCTTCATAGCCTCGATGGAGACCAGCGCCTGGCCCGCCGTGACCGTGTCGCCGACCTGCACGTCGACCCGGACAACGAGCCCCGGCATCGGAGCAACCAGTGGGGCGGGCCCGGCCGATTTCTCCTTGTCGACGGACAGAGCGCGGATCGCGCGGGTCCTCTCGTCCAGCGCTTCGACCTCGTACCGGTAGCCGTCCAGCCACAGCGTGTATCGCCCTCTCTCACCCTGCCTCCGCGCGAGAACGCTATGCACCTTGCCGTCGAGTGTGAGCAGGCGAATCGGAGTTCCGGGTCGCGCGCCTTCGAGGTGCGCGTGGGCGGCAGCGCCCTCGTGACTCACCCCGTCGCCGCTGAGCGTGACTGCGTGATCCTCGCCGTTGACGCTTACGATGTATTTCATGGCACGAGTTCGCAGACGGTCTCGACGTGGGCGGTTTGCGGAAACATGTCGAACGCGACCACTCCGGCTATACGAAAGGATGGCAGGCGCGAGATGTCACGCGCGAGCGTGGCGGGATTGCAGCTCACGTAAATGATGGAGCGCGGCTTCTGCCCGTGCGCTTCGAGCGAGGCCGAAACCTCCTCGTCGATGCCCGCGCGCGGCGGGTTCAGCAACACGACGTCGGCCGGCAAGGCGGCGGGAAGCTCGTCCTCGACCCGTCCTCTCACCGCGCGCGATCCCTCCGGCAGGTGACGGGCACACCAGTCCGAGGCAAGCTGATCGAGCTCGATTGCAGTCACGACCACCCCCGACAGAGCCAACGGGATCGCGGTCGCGCCCGCGCCGGAATACGCATCTACCACGCGCGCGGGTGAGTACGAGAGTGCGCGCGCGATCACATGCGCGTGCAGCTCGGCGGCCACCGCCGGATTGATCTGCGCGAACGATATCCCCGGTTTCTTGCGCGAGCCCGGCGCGTCCCGGCTGTGCAGAAGCGCGGAACCGCGTCCGTCCTGTTCCCACCAGAGGTCGGAGAGCGATGGGGCCGCCGCGAAGAAATCCTCGTGCTTCGTCCACCTCGCGCCACCCTCCAGCGAGAAGGTGTATGCGCCTTCGCTGAGGCGGACGCTGCCGCGCAGCTCGCCGGCTTCGGGGAAATGCTCCGACGCGCTCATCACATCACGCCATACGCGCACGACTCCGCGCTCCGTAATGGGACAGTCGGTGAGCGAGAAGACACGCGACGGGTCATCGTACGCGCGCAGGCCGGCGATCCAGTTCGCGCCGCGGCGCCGGATGGCGAGCGTCAGCTTCGTCCGGTAGCGCCACTCGGCGGAGCTCGCGCGTATCTCCGGCGCGGACAGTTCCCGCTTCCCTATCCGCTCGATCGCGTCGCGAATGATTCGCTGCTTGGCCGCGAGCTGGCCCCGATAAGTGATGTGCTGCAGCTGGCAGCCGCCACACTTGTCGTGCGTGTAGTGGGGGCATGGCGGGTCCGTGCGATCGCGCGACGGGCGCGTCACCGCGCGGAGCGACCCGCGCGCGAACTGTCCTTTCCCCGCGATGCTCGCCGTCACGATGTCGCCGGCCGC
>JBKJKB010000193.1:0-7356 GCA_046597675.1 Gemmatimonadaceae bacterium | reverse complement strand
TGGGCGTCCCTGTCCAGGTCGCTCGACTCTACGTTCGCTGCGCACCCCGGCAACCGTGCCAAGCGGCTCCTTGCGCGTGACACGGTATACATGAGCGCGCGACACGCCCTGGTCGACAGCGTCGGCCCGCTGCTCCGCACAATCGGCCCGTGGTACGCACAACGCGTTCCGCTCAACAACGCTTATGTGCTTGCGCGTGTGGTGTACGCGAAAGAGCTGGCGCTATTCGATGAGATTTACTGGGCGGAGGACAGGGAGCTTCGCGCGACGATCGAGAGGGTGATTCGCCTGGCGAGGTCTTCGCCTGAGGATCCGTTCGGTGCTATTCGGCGCTGGATCGCGCAGGTAGCCAATGAAAAGTGACTGGTCGCCAGCCAGCGGCCACTAGCCGTTAGGGCGGGGGGCTCGACACATTGATCCTGACGGAATGCGACTTTGTGCCGGCCGTAGCTATCAGGTCGGCGGCGCCAGGAGCCAGTCCGGTAACCGTTGCCCGGTTGACGATGTTTCCGGACACCACCACCAACTCGGCCGTGACCCCCATGATGTTCGGCGCGGATACGGTCCACGTAATAAGCTCGTCGATCCGGTCCCCACCAGTCGTAGCCGCCCGTCCTTCGAACTGAACCGTCGCTCCTACGCCGACCGTGCGATTGACGCCCACGATGAGAACTTCGCCGATTTGGTTACCAGGATCCCCCGGATCGCTGCAGCCGAGCGCGGTTCCACCGGCCAGGACGGCGATCAGCGACGACACGAAGAATTTCTTGAGCAAGGTCATCTCCGGGAGACAGACATCGTATAATACGAAACGGAGCCATCGGGCGCATCGGAGTACGTGTCAGCTAGTGGCAATCAGGTATTAGAAACAGCACCACTGCAACATCCCTCGCACTCTCTACTCACTAGTCACTAATCACTAATAACTAATACCTAGCTCTCAGCTAAACCTTCCGCGCAGCAACGCCCGCAAGTCCACTGTCGGCAGCTGCAACGCCGGCGCATTGTCAGCGATCGGAGTCGACAGCGCAACACGCTCCATCTTCTCCCGCACACCGGCATCGATGAAGCGAGAGAGCTGTGCCACGAAATAGTCCGAGCCCATCCGCGAGCCATAGCTGTTGAGAGGATAAGTCACGGCGAGATGGTCGCGCGCGCGCGTCATCGCCACGTACATGAGGCGGCGCTCCTCCTCCAGCTGCTCGGGGTCCGACAGCGAGCGTGACGAGGGGAACGAGCCGTCGAGTGCCCAGATCACGAACACGGCGTCCCACTCCTTGCCCTTGGCCGAGTGCGCGGTGCTCAGCACCAGGCAGTCGTCCTCGCTGCGTGACTTGCCGCCGACCAGGTCCTGTGTGGCCTGTGGCGGCTCGAGAGCGAGCGCCGAGAGAAACGCCTCGCGGTCAGGGTATCCGGCTGCAATGACCTGAAGCTGATCGAGGTCGGCGAGGCGCGGCTCCGCGCGATCGTACCGCTCCTTGAGGATCGCGTCATACAACGACCGCACTCCCGCGATCTCGGCGCTCACCGAGCCCGCGTCCAGGCTCTCGCGGGTCCGCAGCGTGTCGAGCAAGGCCACGAGCGCCGCGTGCGCCACGCGGGCTCGTGCAGGGGGCGTATATCGTCCGAACGCTCCCGACTCCCACGCGAGGGCGGCCATCGCGTCTATGGCAGCGCGCGCCGTCGCCTCACCGATGCCGGGCAGCAACTGGAGTATGCGGTACCAGCTGACTTCGTCGCGAGGGTTCTCGAGTATGCGGAGGAACGCGAGCACGTCCTTCACGTGCGCCGTCTCGAGGAACTTGATCCCGCCCCATTTCTCGAAGGGGATCTTCCGGTTGGTCAGCTCGATCTCGAGGTCCGCGGACATGTAGCCGGCACGGAACAGCACGGCCATGTCGCGCAGCGCCATTCCTTCCTCGTGCAGCTCCAATATCCGGTCCACAACGAATGTCGTCTGCTGCTGCTCGTCGCGCGCGGCAACGAGCCACGGCTTCTCGCCGATGGAGCGCTCGGTCCAGAGTTGCTTGGTGAATCGCTCCTGCGCTCGAGCGATCAGCTCGTTGGTGACATCGAGGATCTCCGGCGTGGAGCGGTAGTTCTGCTCCAGCGGAACGATTGTCGTACCGGGAAACTGCTTGGGGAAGTCGAGGATATTGCGGAAATTCGCGCCGCGAAAAGAGTAGATGCTTTGCGCGTCGTCGCCTACCACCGTGATGTTGGAGTGGGTTCGGCACATGCCGCGGAGTATCCGCGCCTGCAGCGCGTTCGTATCCTGGTACTCATCGACGAGAACGTGGTCGTACAGCGCCGCGATGCGCTCGGCGAGCGCCGGCGCTTCCTCCAGCAGGCCAGCCCAGAACAGCAGCAGGTCGTCGTAGTCCACGAGGTTCCGCTCGTGCTTGCGCTTGGTGTAGTCGGCATAAATCCGGCGAAAATCCTCCACGTAATCCGTGAACTGGGGATACTCGTCGCGGATGATCTCCTTGACCTCGAAGCCCGTATTCACGTGGCGCGAATACACGTACTGCAGCGTTTCCTTTTTGGGAAATCGCTTCGCACCTTTTGCGTAGCCGAGCTGGGCGCGGGAGAGCTGCATCAGGTCCTCGGAATCGCCCTGGTCCATGATGCTGAAGTCCTTCGGGATCCCGGCGGCCTCGCCGTAGCGTCTGAGCAGGCGGTGGCCCGTGGCGTGGAACGTCCCGCCGTGCACGCTCCGGCTGCTTCCGCCCGCGAGGCGCTCCGCGCGCGACAGCATCTCCTGCGATGCGCGGCGCGTGAACGTCAGCAGGAGAATCCTCTCCGGTCTGATTCCGCGCTCGATGAGATGCGCTACGCGGTAGACCAGAGTGCGCGTCTTGCCGGTGCCCGCTCCGGCGATGATCAGCAGCGGGCCGTCGCCGTGCGTTGCCGCGGCGGCCTGCGCCGGATTCAAATCGATAGCGGGATCCGCGCACCCACCGGATGACCCGGCTGCCTGCAGTGGGCTCGAGCGCGGGGAATAGATCCTGGGCTGCCCGGTCATCTCGAAATCTACAGTCCGGTCTCTATCCCAATCGCAGGGGATCGGGTACCTGAAGCTGACGCTGGAGATGCTTTATGAGATCGGCACGCCTCAACCGACGGCGACCGCCAGCGAATCGCGGATTACGTCCTTGCCCGCGTGGGTCTCTTCAGCGAGAGCTCTGTTGGCATCCAGCAAAGTGCGCACAGCATCTTGCAGATTCACGCGCGCCTCGTCGAGAGTCGAGCCCTGCGTGATGGCACCCGGCAACTCCTCCACGTATGCGTGATACCCCCCGCCGTCCGAGGCCGAGACCTGCTCGAATACTGCTGTGAACGTCGCCGTTGTCATACAGGACCTCACCGTAGGGATAGTCTCTCAGCGCTTCATGAATCTATCATGGCCCAGCCTCGCAAAGAGCGCGATCGATTGCCTCTAGAGCCCTGACATCCCCAGGTCCGAGTGCGGAGCCCAGACGGGCTCCAGGCCGAGGATCCGACTTAGGGCCGAAATCAGCGCGGGCAGCGTGAGATCCATGACGTTTGCGGGGGTGTCAGCGCCTAGCTCCCGCTTCACCGAAGTCATCGTGACTCCCTGGATCCCGCAGGGGACTATGAGGTCGAAGTACGACAGGTCGGTGGTCACGTTCAGCGCGAAGCCGTGCCAAGTCACCCAGTCGCGCGCATGCACGCCGATCGAAGCGATTTTTCTTCCCCCGGTCCACACGCCGGTGTAGCCCGTGTTCCGCTCGGCTGCTATGCCGAGCGCACCGAGCGTGTCTATCAGCGCCTGCTCGACGGTGCGCAGGTACCAGTGCAGATCCTGCCTGTGCCGCTTGAGGTCGATGATCGGGTAGCCGACGAGCTGACCGGGGCCGTGAAAGGTTACGTCTCCGCCACGCTCCACCTCGAACAGCTCGACGCCGCGCTGCCGCAGCAACTCCGCCGAAACGGTGAGGTGGCCCTCCTTGCTCGATCTTCCCAATGTGACGACCGGGGGGTGTTCGACGAGAAGGAGGACGTCCTCCGGAATCTTTCCGGATATCCGCGCTGCAGCCACGGATCGCTGCAGCTCCAACGCCTCGGCATAGGGCATGGTGCCGAGGTTGACGAGCCAGAGCTGGGGGCGGGGCAAGTGACTGGTGACTAGTGACCAGGAAGAGCGGAAGGACAGGACAAGCTCGGGATGGGGCCGTGACTAGTCACTAGTCACCAGTCACTAGTCACGGTGATTCACGCTATGCGTGAATCACCCGACCCAGCGAATCCAGTGCCGCTTCCGCTACGGCCTCTGCCAAGGTCGGATGCGCGTGGACCGCCAGATCGATTTCTTCGACCGTGAATTCGTTCTCGCGAGCCACCACCAGCTCGTGGATCAGCTCCGTCGCGTGCGCGCCGATTATGTGCGCGCCGAGGATCTCGCCGTACTTCGCGTCGCGGATGATCTTCACGAAGCCGTCGGTCTCGCCTGATGTACGGGCGCGCCCGTTGGCGGAGAAGGGGAATTTGCCAACCTTGTAGTCCAGCTTCTTCTCCTTGCACTGCTGTTCAGTCAGGCCGATCGACGCGACCTCGGGGTGACAGTAGGTAGCGTTGGGAATGTTGGAATAGTTGATCCCGTGCGTCTTGTGACCCGCCAGGATCTCCGCCAGCACCACTCCTTCACGTGATCCCTTGTGCGCGAGCATCGGCGGGCCGGCCACGTCACCGATGGCGTAAATGCCCTTGACGCTCGTCTCCATGCGCTCGTTGATCTTCACGAAGCCGCGGTTGTCGATTTGAACGCCCGCCTCCTTGAGGCCGATCTCGTCGATGTTCGGGGCGCGACCCGCCGCGACGAGAACCTTGTCGACCTCCAGCTCCTGCTTCTTGCCGCCGGACTCGACGGTCATCTTCACCGAGTTCTTGCCGACTTTCACGTTCGAGATCTTCGCGCCGGTAAGGACGTCGATCTTCCGCTTCTTGAATGCCTTGGCGAGCTCCGCCGAGCAGTCCGCGTCCTCGAGCGGAAGAATGACGGGCGCGATATCGATCAGAGTGACGGTCGTCCCGAAAGCGTTGAAGACGTCGGCGAACTCGCATCCGACCGCGCCAGCCCCGACGATCGCCATCGTTTTTGGCGCCTGCTCAAGGACCAGTGCCTCGTCAGAGGAGATGACTGTGGTCTTGTTCAGCTCGAGACCGGCCTGGGGGAGCCCCTTCACACGCGAGCCGGTAGAGACCACGATTGCTTTCTTCGCGTCGTGCTTCTCTTCCTTGCCGTCGGCCGTCTTGACCGAGACCGCGTTCTTGCCGGCCAGCTTTGCCGTTCCCTTGATGTGCGTGACCTTGTTCTTCTTGAACAGGAATTCCACGCCCTTGGAGTTCTGGCTGCTGACCGCGCGCGAGCGCTTCATCGCGACCGAGTAATCAAACTTCACCTCGCCGACCTGCACTCCGAACTCGCCGGCATGTCGCACGCGGTTGGCGAGTCCGGCGGCCTCCAGCAGCGCCTTGGCGGGGATGCACCCCCACAGCACGCAGGTTCCGCCGAGCGCTTCGCGCTCGATGACTGCGACGGACAGTCCGAGCTGTGCGCAGCGGATGGCGCCGACATAGCCGGCGGGCCCGCCGCCGATGAAGATCACATCGAAAGTTGACATCAGTAGACCAGCATTAAAGGGTTTTCAATGAGGCGCCGCAGCGTCTGCAGAAACTTCGCTCCCGTCGCGCCGTCGATGACGCGGTGGTCGCAGCTCATCGTCACGTTCATCCGCTTGCGGATGGCGGGCGCGCCGTCGACCGCAACGACTCGCTCCTCCACGCCGCCAACGGCGAGGATCGCGGCTTCAGGCGGGTTGATGATGGCGGTGAAGTGGTCTATCCCGAACATGCCGAGGTTGGAGACCGAGAACGTCGCGCCGGTGTACTCCTCCGGCTTCAGCTTTCTGTCGCGCGCGCGCTTCGCCAGCTCGCGCGCTTCACGCGAGATGTCGGCAAGTCCCTTGCTGTCGGCGTCGAAGATCACCGGAGTGATGAGTCCGTCCTCGACCGCGACCGCCATTCCGATGTGAACGCGGTTGAAGTAGCGCATCTTGTCGCCAAGCCAGTGCGCGTTGACTTCCGGATGCTGCTGCAACGCCGTCGCAACTGCCTTCAGCACGATGTCGTTGAACGAGACCTTGTACTCGGCGCCAAGCTCGATCATCGCGTCGCGCATTTCGGCAACGCGCGCGACGTCCAGCTCGGCCGTCAGATAGAACGTCGGGACGGGCCCGATCGACTCGGCGAGTCTGCGGGCGATGGTCTTCCGGATCTGCGTTAACTGGATGTCCTGGTAATCGCCCTCGGTGGAGATCCGTCTCGCCGCGGTTGGCGCAGTCGCGGGCGCGCGCTGTCCGGCCTGCGCGCCCGCCGCCGCCTGCGCCGCCTGCGCCGCCTGCGCCGCCTGCGCCGCCTGAGGCTGCGTCGCGGCCTGCTCGATATCGCGCTTGACGATACGGCCGCCAGGTCCCGAGCCCTGCACTGCTCCCAGCTCTACCCCGCGATCGGAGGCGAGCTTGCGGGCGAGCGGAGATGAGCGGACGCGATCGCCATGCTCGGTGTCGCCGGCGCCCAGCACCGCGCCCTGCGAGGCGGTGGCGAAGCGCTCGGCGCCTCTGCGGTCGCGTTCCTGCGGGGGCGTAGACGCTTCACCCTGTGAGTGCGCTGGATCATCGGGAACCGACGTCCGCGCGTCGGCCTTGGGCGCGGCAGCTGTGCCGCCCGCGAGCTCGTCAATCTTTTCGTCAGTCGCGGCCACGATCGCGATGAGCTGTCCGACCGGTACGGTGTCGCCTTCGTTGATGAGCCGCTTGCGCAAAACGCCGTCGCCCCGCGCAACCAGCTCCATCACGGCCTTGTCGGTCTCGACTTCCGCGAGGATCTCGCCGGACTTCACGGTGTCGCCCTCGTTTTTGTTCCATTTGACGAGGCGACCTTCCTCCATCGTCGGGGAAAGCGCTTCCATCACGACTTTAGTGGCCATTGCCGATCACTCGAGGTACAGGACTTTGCGCACCGCCGCGGTCACCTTCTGCGCGTCGGGCTTCGCCGCGCGCTCCAGATTTTTTGCGTACGGCATCGGCACGTCGGCCTGATGCACGCGCAACACCGGCGCGTCCAGGAAGTCGAAGCACTCGCGCTGGATGTAGTCCACCACCTGCGCGCCGACGCCGCAAACTTCCCAACCTTCTTCAACGACGACCGCGCGGTTCGTCTTTTTCACCGACTCCGCGATCGCTTCGACGTCCATCGGGCGAACCGTGCGCAGGTCGATCACGTCGATGCTGATCCCTTCCTTGGCGAGCGTGTCCGCGACCTGAATCGCGAGCA
>JBKJKB010000250.1:0-5150 GCA_046597675.1 Gemmatimonadaceae bacterium | reverse complement strand
CAACGGGCATGTTGAGATCAAAGCGTCGCTGCTGGTGGCACTGGGACTTTTCGCGGGCGCATGGTTCGGAGCCAGGATCGCGCACAGCATGGGGGATGCGACGATCAAAAAAACGTTTGCGGTTTTCCTGGTGATCATTGCGGGGCGAATATGGTGGACGGCCTAGAGCTCGCGCAGCTCCGGGTGCTTCCAGAAAGTCCATAGCGCGAACAGCAGCATCACTCCGCCCCCGGCTGCCAGCGTCCACTCGATCCCGATCACCCGCGCCAGCGCTCCACCCGTAAACGACCCGATCGGCGCGAACCCGACGTACACCACCACGTACGCCGCCATTACTCGGCCCCTGAGCTGGTCGGGCACGATCGACTGCAGAATGCCGTTCGCGAGCGCGGTCTGCAGAATCATGAAGAGACCGGCGAACAACACCACCAAGCCCGCGACCGGCGGCTGGCCCGTCGCCGAGAGCGCGAGCACCATCAACGGAAAAGCGAGCGAAGCTATCGCGAACAGCCGCCCGCGTCGAACCCGGCCTCCCACCGCCGCGAGAAAGAGCGCGCCAGATAGCGCGCCCACTCCCGTGGCGGTCATGAGCAGACCGTAGCCGCTCGCGCCAAGCCCGAGCGCTTCGCGCGCGAACACCGGCATCAGCGTGAGATATGGAACGCCGAAAATCGAGAATACCGCCACCATTCGCATCACGACGATGATCTCCTTCGTCGCGAACATGTAGGCGATCCCCTCCTTGAGTCCCGCGATCGGTGACGGATGATCGACGGGATGCACGTACGGCGGCAGCCGGAGCAGGAACAGCCCGGCAAGCACCGCCGAGAAGCTGAGCGTGTTGAGCCCGAAGCACCACGCGAGCCCGGCGCTAGCGATCACTGCCGCCGCGATGGATGGACCGAGAATCCGCGCCAGGTTGAACGCGCTCGTGTTCAGCGCGATCGCGTCCATCAGGTCGTCACGGACCACGAGCTCGATGAGCAATGCCTGGCGAGCGGGGATCTCGAACGCACTCACGATCCCGGCAAAAGTTGCCAGCGCGAGGAGCCATGGAATCGTGATCGTGTCGCTGACGACGAACCACCACAGCAGCGCGGCCTCGAGCGCGAGGAGCCCCTGCCCGATCATCACCAGCTTGCGCTTGTCGTACCTGTCCGCGATGACGCCGCCGTACAGCGAGAATACCAGCACGGGGAACGACCCCGCAGCGCTTACCACTCCGACGATGAACGCATCGTTTGACAGGTCGAGCGCCAGCCATCCCTGGGCGACGATCTGCACCCAGCTTCCGGTGAGTGACACCGCCTGCCCGATCCAGAAAATCCGGAAATTCCGGTGGGCGCGCAGGGCGCGAAACGGGTTGAGAGATCGCGACACGGCCTGAGTATATAAGCGAGACGCCGGTCCGAGTCAGGGCAACCGGGATCCAAGTCTGGAGTGCACCAGTATGGAGTAAGTCAGTTAGCCAGTTACAGCGTCGGGTACCGGCTCGCTGGGCAACTCGTTACCGGTGCACTCCCCACTTGGATTCCGTCAGCGCCACCCCGGGACTCTCCCCTTGCGACATCGCCCGAGCCTCGCTCTATAATAAGACCATGAGGTTTCATACCTATTCCAGGTACAGCGCCGACCTCGCGGACGCCGTGGACCTCGAGGCCCTGCTCGACAAGCTGGCCGACTTCCTCCTCCAGTCGGGCTTCGCCGGCGGGGCCGCGCACCATCCATACTGGGGCGACATCGGCGATGACGCCGACCGCTCGCTCGCCGCGCTCAAGGAAGCGATCCTGAATGCGCTGATGGAGGGCGGGCAGTTCACTCCGGAGATGCTCCAGGCGCTGCGCGGGGACGGCGACGAAGAATCGCAGGCGAACCTCGCGAAGCTGCTCGACGATCTGGTCCAACGCCTCGCCGGCGAAGGTTACATCGACGTCTCCGCACCTCCGCAAATGCCGTCCGGCCATCAACCGGTCGTCGGAAAAGGCAGCCTCTCGCACGCAGCAGCGACCTCTGTCCAGTTCAATCTCACCGACAAAGGGATCGACTTCCTCGGCTACAAGACGCTCCGCTCCATACTTGGCTCGCTCGGCAAGTCGAGCTTCGGCAGCCATGACACGCAGTACCTCGCAACGGGGATCGAGGCCGACGGCTGGAGCAAGGAGTACGAGTTCGGCGACGTGCTGAACCTCGACGTCAACGAAACGCTCCGGCGCTCGCTCGCGCGAACCGGCTCACTCGATATTCCGATGGACCTGGACTACAGCGACCTGATGGTGCGCCAGGCGGAATATCGCTCGTCGTGCGCGACAGTACTGATGCTCGACACGTCGCACTCGATGATCCTGTACGGTGAGGACAGGTTCACGCCCGCCAAAAAGGTAGCGCTCGCTCTCACGCATCTCATCCGAACGCAGTTCGCGGGCGACACTTTGCGCGTCGTGCTGTTTCACGATTCCGCGGAAGAGATTCCGCTGGCGAAGCTCGCGGAGGCGCAGGTGGGACCGTATCACACCAATACGGCGGAAGGGCTCAAGCTCGCGCGACGCATCCTCATGGCGCAGAAGAAGGACATGCGCCAGATCGTCATGATCACCGACGGCAAACCCAGCGCGCTGACGATGCCGAACGGGCAGATCTACAAGAACTCGATGGGTCTCGACGCGACGGTGATCGCGGAGACCCTGCGCGAAGTCGCCAACTGCAGGCGGTCGGGGATCATGATCAATACTTTCATGCTTGCGCGCGACCGGGCGCTGGTAGAGTTCGTCAAGCGCGTGTCGGAGATCAGCCTCGGCAAGGCGTACTTCACCAATACGATGACACTCGGGCAGTTCATCCTGATGGATTTCCTCAGGAGGAAGACTCGGAAGGTCTCATAGTCTTCCCGGAGGGGCGGGGGATGCCTGGTTTGAGGGCGCTACGCTTCGCTAAGACGCGCCCCCAAACCAGGCATCCCCCGCCCCCTCACATGCACCTGCGCGAGTCGCCCAGGCCTCTACGTCACCAGTCCCCGGTACTACGTGATTCGGCTTATATGGATGCCTGCCGGGCAGCTCTAACCTTCCCCGTACACCAGAACGGGGGACGGAATGACAGCGGCCACGGCGTTCGAAAAGACCATACTCGGGGGACTCAGACGAATGCGGGGGAAAGCACCAGTGGCGATCGAGTCGACGGATACCGTCAACGACATCCACTCACAGCTCAACGAGACGCGGGTCGCGTCTGTACGGCGCCCCCGTTCGTTCGAGGACGTGCGGCAGATCGTGCGCCAGGCGCGCGAGACGCGGCTTCCGATCGCTGTGTGCGGCGGCAGGCACGCCATGGGCGGACAGCAGTTCGCCCAAGGCGGCATTTTGGTGGACATGCGCGATCTCAACTGGATCGGGCCGTTCGACGGCCGCCGCGGACTACTCGAGGTCGGGGCTGGCATACAATGGCCCGCGCTGCTCGATGCGCTCGATTCGATGCAGGCTGGGTGCGATGCCGCATGGACGATCGCCCAGAAGCAGACCGGCGCCGACAGACTCACGATCGGAGGTGCGCTTGCCGCGAACGTCCACGGCCGCGGCCTGAAGATGCGGCCGTTCATCCAGGACGTGGAGAGTTTCCTGCTGGTTGATGCCGATGCGGAGCTGCACCGGTGCAGCCGAACCGAGAACCAGCGACTCTTCAGTCTCGCCATCGGCGGCTACGGCCTTTTCGGGATCGTTGTCAGCGTGACACTGCGACTGGTCCGCCGGCAGAAGCTCGAGCGCGTCGTGCGTGTGCTGGACATGCCGGAGCTCATGGAAGCCTTCGACTCTCGCATCGCCGAAGGATTCCTTTACGGCGACTTCCAGTTCGCAATCGATAACGCTTCACCCGAGTTTCTGCGCCGCGGAATCTTCTCGTGCTACAAAGTGGCTGACCCGGCCCGTGAGATTCCGACCGCGCAACGCTCGCTCTCGGAAGAATCATGGCGCGATCTGCTGACGCTCGCGCACGTCGACAAGGCGGAATGCTGGGAGCGGTACAGCAACCACTACCTGGCTACCGAGGGCCAGCTGTACTGGTCGGACAGGCACCAGATGAGCACCTACATGGACGATTACCACCGCGAGCTCGAGCAGCGCCTCGACGCATGCCGCGGATCGGAGATGATCACCGAGCTGTACGTGCCGCGCGAGCGACTCGCGGATTTCATGGCTGCGGCCGCGGATCTGCTGAGGGCGGAAGACGGTAACTGCGTCTATGGCACCATCCGACTTATCGAGCGGGACGGCGAGAGCTTTCTCGCGTGGGCGACGGGCGATTGGGGGTGCATCATCTTCAACCTGCACGCGGACCACGACGCGCTGTCGCTGGCGCGCTCGGCGGATCTCTTTCGCGCCCTGATCGACCTCGCGTTGGCGCGCGGCGGAAGCTACTACCTCACGTACCATCGCCACGCGACGCGCGAGCAGGTCCTTGCCGCGTACCCGCAGTTCCCTGAATTCCTGCGATTGAAGCTGGACTATGATCCGGACGAGCGGTTCCAGAGTGAGTGGTACCGCCACTACAGGTCATACTCCGGTGAAGACGCCGTAGATCCAGGGACAATGCAGGGGGATCCAAATTGAGCGTTGCCGGTTCGGAGTTTCCGGTTGCGGGAAAGAGCAACAACTTGCGGATCGGCGTCGCCGAGCCCGCGACGGTTGCGACGGATTATCTCATCGCGGCGGCGTGTGGGTACTTCGCGCTGTCGCTCGCGGCCGCGAACGTGCCGGTTGAGTGGACGCTCGGGTTCGTACTTGGCGGAGCTTCGGCACTGCTCGGCGGTGGGCATCTACGCCATCGCTGTGCTGCACAAACCGAATTTCAGCACCGCGGGAAGAATGGTGCTGGTAATGCTCGCGACCTTCTTACTCATGGCCACCTCACTCGGCCTGCGCGGGATGACGCGGCCGGCGCTATTCGCGCTCGCGTGCGTACTCTTCAACGTGCTGGGGGTTGCGGTGCAGATGCGGAAATTCGCGCCCCACCCACGATTCAACCACAACGACCTGTTCCACGTCTTCCAGCTCGCGGCGTTGTGGTGCCTGTACGTTGCCGTGCGGGGCGCGGTCGTCTGAACGGGCGATGCCGCGGGTGCGGAAGCCCGCGTACGCCATGTGGCTTGTGGGTCGAGG
>JBKJKB010000358.1:0-2850 GCA_046597675.1 Gemmatimonadaceae bacterium | reverse complement strand
GCTAAGACGCGGCCTTCGGGGACACGCCTCAGACCAGCGCGACCCAGCGTGAGCGCGCACGAGGCGACAGCGGGACCAACGAAGGGGTCGCTTTTGCGCACGAGTAGCGGAATCACGGGGAGTGCGTGGCACAGCTCGGCGCCGTTCAATGGCCGGGCGGGGGTGCCGGTCCTCGCAGCGCGCGTCTTAGCGAGCCACGCGCGCAGCGCGGGGCGAGCGTAGCGCGCGAAGAGGGCCGGCACCCCCGCCCGGCCCCCGAAGGGCTACCCGGCCTGATTCACGCAGGCCGGCCTGGGGAATCGCGGACGCTCGGCCCGCGGATACAGGTAGGCCGCGTCGACCATGCGGGCACCCGACGAGTCGGCCACGGCAAAGCGAGCACCCGAGTAGAAGGACGCGGAGCCAAAGCGCCCGTCCTTGGCGACCGCGTAGAACTCCACATCGAACCGCGGACGACCGCGCTCGTCCAGCAGACGGATCTCGGTCATCGCCACGATCCGCTCGAGCGTCTTGAGACAGGCCTGCTCGGGCGCCATCCCCTGGCGCATGTGCTCGACCGTGAGGAACGACGCGCACACCTTGATGACCGACTCACCGCGCCCCGTCGTCCCCGCGCCGCCAACGAGATTGTCGCAGTACTGCCCCGCCCCGATGATGGGGCTGTCGCCAACACGCCCTGGAACCTTCCACGACAGCCCGCTCGTGGTCGTGACCGTGGATACGTCGCCCGCCGCGTTCAGTGCGATCATGTTGATCGTGCCAGTGTGGAACTTGATCACGACCGGATCCGTGTGATCCAGCCACGCGTCGCCGTTGCTCAGACAGGCGCGCCAGCGCAGCCAGTCCTGCCTGCTCTCCTCGGTGAGAAGGTTCTGCTCCTTGAACCCCATTTCCAGCGCGAACCGCTTGGCGCCCGCGCCCACCAGCATGATGTGATCGGTGTAATCCATCACGGCCTTCGCGACCAGTGACGGCGTAGCTATTCCCTCGAGCGCGGCGACGGCGCCGGCACGTTTCGTCGGGCCGTGCATGCACGACGCGTCGAGCTGCACCACGCCGTCCGAGTTCGGCAACCCGCCGAGGCCGACGGACTGATCGGACGGATCGAGCTCCTGGATGTTCACACCCGCGATCGCCGCGTCGAGCGTATCGGCATTCTCGCGGGTGATCATCTCGTACGCGCGCGCTACTCCGCGGATGCCATTCCCGGACGCCACGACCACCGGGCGGGGGGCACCGGACGGCTGACCCATGAAACGTCTGTCCACCGCGCCCACCACGTGCGCGGCCGCGGAGCTGGAGACGGCTGCGGTAGCGGCGACCGCCGCGCCGGCTCCGAGAAAGTCACGCCTGGAAAGAGCCATTGGACACTCTGTTGAGGAAGACGTAAACCTACCTGCAATGATCTCGTGGCTACGAGGCCTGCGCGTTCCTAGATTGGGGCTCACATGCCTGATCTGCTCAAGGAATCCCTTCAAAAGTCGCTTGGGGACGACTTCCGCGTAACGCGCGAGCTCGGAGGCGGCGGCATGAGCCGCGTCTTTGTGGTCGAGGACGTAGCCCTCCAGCGCGAAACAGTGGTGAAGGTGCTGCACCCCGACATGCCCGGCCCGATGAACGTCGAGCGGTTCCGCCGCGAGATACACCTCGCTGCGACGCTTTCTCACCCGCACATCGTTCCGCTGCTCAGCGCCGGCGAGACCGATGGTCTCCCGTATTTCACGATGCCGTTCGTGAAGGGCGAGTCGCTGCGCGCCAAGCTGTCGCGCGAGGGTGAGCTGCCCGTCGCCGAAGCCGTGCACGTCCTGCGCGACGTCGCTCTCGCGCTGGCCCACGCGCATTCCAACGGAGTCGTCCACCGCGATATCAAGCCCGAAAACATTCTCGTGACCGGCGGATCCGCCGTCGTAACCGATTTCGGCGTCGCGAAGGCGCTCGACCACGCGGCACCGGGAGCGAGCTCCACCACCTCGGCCGGGTTCGCGCTCGGCACCCCGGCGTACATGGCCCCGGAGCAGGCGACTGCCGATCCGCATGTAGATCACCGCGCGGACATCTACGCCTTCGGCGTTGTCGCGTACGAGTTGCTGACCGGAGAGGCTCCGTTCCGCGGCCAGGCGCAACAGATTCTCGCCGCGCACGCCATGCAGGAGCCCGAAGCTCTGGACCGCAGGCGGCGCGGAATTCCGCTAGAGCTCGCCAATCTCGTGATGCGCTGCCTGGCCAAGCGGCCCGCCGACAGACCACAGAGCGCCGGCGAGTTGGTGACCATGCTCGACAGCGTGGCGTCGACGAGCGGAGAAGGCGCGCCGTACCAGCCCGGCCGGGCCCTCGGGTTGCGAGCTTTGTTTATCGCGCTGCCTGTGGCAGTCGCGCTCGTGGCAGGACTCTGGTTCGTCCTGAAGGGCAGGAAGAATGAATCCGCAGGCGCGCCGAGGTCCGTGGCTGTGCTTCCCTTCGTAAACCTCGGCGGCACTCAAACTGACGAGTACTTCAGCGACGGAATGACCGACGAGCTCACTTCCGCCCTCGCGCGCATAGAAGGTCTTCGCGTCGCGTCCAGGAGTTCCGCCTTTTCCTTCAAAGGCAAGCGCGACTTCGATGCCCGCGCCGTCGGGCGCACGCTGAACGTCGGAACGGTACTGGAAGGAACCGTGCGCCGGTCGGGTGAGCGGTTGAAGGTCAGCGCGCAGCTCACAAGCACTGCCGACGGACTCACCCTCTGGTCCGACAGTTACGAGCGTCGCGTAGCGGACGTCTTCGACGTGCAGGAGGACATCGCCCGTTCGATTGCCGCGGCGCTACGCATCGAGCTCGGCGCCGACGAGCCTCTCGTCACCGGTACCAGGA
>JBKJKB010000240.1:0-5003 GCA_046597675.1 Gemmatimonadaceae bacterium | reverse complement strand
GAGCTCCGACAGCTCCGGCCGCAGCTGCGCGTTCAGGTCGCTGCGCAGATCGGAGTACGCGCGGTCCAGCTCATCGTGTATTCTCCGCGCGCGCTTGAGCGCGGAGAGCTTCTCCTCCCGCTTGGCCAGCTCCGCCGCGGCGTCGCGCGCGGCCTCCGCGGCAGCGTCCGCGCTGCGAAGCTCGCCCTCGGCGGTGATGCGCTCCAGCTCCGCCTTCCGCGCGGCTTCGGTGGCGCGTTCGTGCTCGGTCTTCGTCGCAAGGTACTCCTCCTCCGAGAACGCGATCTTCTCCAGCGAGTCGCGCAATTCCTGCGTGCGGCCGCGATGCGCGACGAGCATGGCGGCCACTTCATCGTACTCGGTGCGGATCTGCGGCTCGCGCCCCGCGAGCGCGGCCAGGCGCTCTCCGCGCGCCGCCAGCGGCGTGAGCTCCTCGATCTGCGCGCGGATGCGCGCGTGCTCGGTGGCGTCGAAGCCCGCCGGCATGGCCGCGATCTCCTGAACGAGCTGCGCCTGGCGCTGCTCCTTGAGCGCCAGATCGCGCGCGACGCCGGTCATCTCCTGCACTGCGCTCTGAACTTTGGCCAGCTGGCGCTCGAATCCGGCGACCTCCTGCGCCGCGGTCCGCCGCGCTTCGTCGAGCGCCTTGATGTCCTCCGGCATCTCCTCGAGCTGCTCCATGCGCTTCCGGAAATACTTGCCGTCGGACGTAAGCGCATCCATCTGCTCAAAGAGATGGTCCATGACCTTGGCGAAGTTCTCGCCGAGCGCGCGACTGCACGTCGGACACGCGCCGTCCGGTCCGAGATCGGCGAGGAGCCGCCGCTGCTCCTTCACCTCGCCGTGCTGCCGGAGGAGCGATTGCAGCTTGGTCTGCGCTTCCTGCTTGTCCCTCACCCATTCCGTGCGGCGCGCTTCCAGCTTTCCCTGCCCGTCCTCGAGCGCGGCGCGCTGCTTCTCCAGCTCGAGTGTTACGGTCTCCTCCTGCTCCGGTGCCGCCGCGAGGCGCTCCTTCTTTGCGTTCAACCGCTCGACCTCGACGGCTATCTCCCGTGACTGCTCGGCGAGCGTTTGCCGGCGGCCTTCCTCGCGGTAGAGCGTGTCCAGCCGCTGCAGCTCGATCGTGAGTGCGGCGAGAGGCTCGGTACGGAGCCGCAGATCGTCCAGCTCCGCTCCCGCCACGACGATCTCACTGAGGTCGGCGCCAATCCGCTCACCGCGCGCTACGAGGGATCGCACCTCCGAGTCGGCGACCTGAATCTCGGCGGCGATCTTCTGCAGCGACTCGCGAGCTTCCTGCGCCGCGGCCCAGCGCGGGACGGTCTGCTGCAGCGCCGTGTCGCACTCGGTGTGCACGCGCCGTTTCTCGGTCGCCAGCCGCGCGCTGTCCGCCGCACGCTTGCCCGCCTCCGCGAGCGTGCGCGCGACGATCTCGGGATCGGGCATCCCCGCGCGGAGCCCCGACATCTCCGCGAGGATCGTCTTCCGCCGCTCACGGACCAGCTCCTGCGCGGTCCGCAGCTTCTCGTAGCCGAGCACGCGAGAGAGAAAATGAGCGCGCTCGGTCGGCTTCATCGCAGCCATGACGCTCAGCTGCTTCTGGTCCGTGAAGTACGTATTGAAGAACTCGACACGGGTCATGCCCAGCCGCCGCTGGATGAACTCGTTGACTCCCGTCTTGGTCGTCGCGACCGGAGCGTCGTCGTCGTTGACGTACACCTCCGCGCGCGACATCTCGCGGTTCACCCGGTACCGCTGGCCGGACAGCTCGAAGTCGAGGATCACTCTGACCTGCGCGCGCTCGCCCGCGCGCTGGAAGCGGATCGTCTCGAGCTTGTCGCGCTGCGCGCCGGTGCCGTACAGGCACCACGCGATCGCTTCGAGGATCGTCGTCTTGCCAGCTCCGTTCGGGCCGATGACGCCGGTGATCCCCGTGCCGAACTCGATGCTGGTATCCGCGTGCTGCCTGAAGTTGACCAGCTGCAGCCGGTTGATTCTCATACCGGCCCGTCCGCGAACACGGGCTGCTCCACGGCTTCAGCCTGAGTGAGATAGTCCAGCCCCGCGGCTATCAGCTCCTCACGGTCTATCTCGGAGTCGATCGGGCGGCTGCGCAATCCGTCGCGCACGAGCTCGGCGAGCGACGCGCGCCGGCCGGGGGCGGCGTTCCCGTGCACCCTGATGATTTCCGCGCGGCGTGGGTCCAGGTGGAAGTGCAGCGCGCGTCGCTTGTATTCCCGCAGCGCCTTGTGATCCAGCTCACGCGCGACGTGCCGCGCGACGTTCTTCGCGACGAGCCGCACGATGGCTTCGTCGATCGGCTCCGGCGAGCCGTCCACCCGCTCCCTGATCGCCTGGTCCACTTCGCCGGCTGTCATGCCGCGCGCGTCGAGCTCCGGCAGATCGATGACCGACCGCGTCTCGATGCTGTGAAAAGTTTGCTTCCCCGTGTCGAGGTCCCATTCGATGAACCCCTTGCCGGGCCGGCCGATCCTTTCCGCCGCCGCCTCGCGCCAGGTGCTTCCGTCGAGATGAGCCTCCTCCGCAACCTCGCCCCAGATATTCGTGCTGGTGTATTCGAGCGAGCCGGAATAGAACGCGTTCGGCGCGATCTCGCGCCACACGTGATAATGGCCGAGCGCCACGTAGTCCCAGTTCTGCGCGCCAAGCTCGTCCCTGCTGATCTCCATCGTCCCACGGGTGGCCATCCCCACCTGCGGCGGGAACAGGCCTTCGATCTCGCCGTGCAGCAGCAGCACGTTGTAGCGTTCCTTGCCCTGCGGGCGCAGCACCGGCAGCGCGGCTCCTGCCAGGTCAGGGACCGCGAGGATGCACAGGCCTCGCTCCTTGAACGGGAGGTACTCGTAGCTCCCGTCGATGACCGAGATCCCCAGCGGCTTGAACAGCTTGAGCAGGCAACCGGTCTCGGACGTCCGCGGCGTGTCGTGATTGCCAGCGACCATCACGACGATGGCGTCGGGGAGCATCTGCACCAGGCGGGACAGCTGCTTGAACGCGTAGATGATCGCCGGGTTGGTGGGCCGGACGTTGTGAAACACGTCGCCGGCGAACAGGACGACGTCGGGCTGCAGCTCGATGGTCTTGTCGATGGCTTTCCGGAACGCGAGCGCAACGTCGTGCTCGCTCTGATTGATCCCCATCGATGTGAAGCGCTGGTACTGGCGGAAGCCCAGATGGAGATCCGACAGATGAACTAGTCTCATGAACCTCGCATTGCGCGGAGTCGTTGCGTGACTTTCATCTGCACCTGAGCCGTCGATCTCGTCGCGTCGGTGGACGTGACAACGGTTCGCACCAATAAGACGAGACGCGTGTCCGTAATCCACCCCAGCCGGCGATCGAGCTGGATGCTGCCGGACAGAGTGCCTGTGCTGTGTTGCGAACCGCCCGCTCCGCCGGATGCGCCGAATCTGTTCAGCGTGCCACGCATCGTTATGTAGGCAATATCGCCGTTTGCGCCCAACGAATCGAGACGAAACGTTGCGTTGACACGGGCGCCACCGCCGCCGGCGGTACTGATCGGGATGGAGAGGTCGCGAGACCAACTCGCGCCCACGGTGACGGCACCGGTCGGGAGCATCGGCGGCATCGGCCCGAAAAGGGGTGGAGTGTTTTCGCCCGCTGGCTCGCCGGCATCCAGGACCTCGATCCCGCCGTCGAGTCCGACCTTCAGCTCGACCCTTCGTCCCTGGAGCGCGCGCCGGGTGCTCTCGAGCATCTTCGACCCACCCATGGGCGTGATCGCAACCGAGTCCGTGATCGCGAGCACCTGCATCCCGGACGCGAGCCTGCGAAGGGGGATGGCGCGGGTGCGGACGTACATCGTCCCGGTCATGGAGCGGGGCCGGCCCGCTCCGGCCGCGTACGGGCCGCTCATCTCGATTTCCTGGTCCATCTGCATTTGAATCGTGTCCCCGATACGGGGACGAATTTCGAGCCGCACTCGCTGGGCGTGCCCCACATCCGCGCAGAGGACGCCTGCAAATGCCACCGCGATCGGCCAGGACCGGCGAATGAGCGCGACCGTCATGCTCTCAAAACCCATACGGATCGTCGCCTGCCGGGAGCTTGATCGTCGCCGGTCGCTGGCGCGGCGTCTCCGCGCGCACGGGAGCCAGCGGTCGCAGGCGCGAGGCGAAAAACGCCTTTACGTCGCGCGGGCGCGCGAGAATGGCCGCATTGCGCGCGTGAATGACTTCGTCGTCCTCCCGCAACGCGATCTGCTGCTTCACCCACTCGAGCGAGATCGCCGGATCGAGAACCCGCAACGAACGCGTCACCGCGGCGTCGAGCGACACTTCGGCGGCCTGCGGAAAAAGCTCCGCGCCGTCGCGGCCCTGCATCACCGCCGGGCGCGGGAAACGGACGAAGACCGGCTGCGTGAAGTGTGGATGTCGCACCATCAACTGTCCCTTCTCCAGCGTCGAGAGCTTGGTCTTGATCGCCTGGCTCAGCACCGCGTATCCCGGGGCCGCGAGCTCGTCGGCGTCCATCCGCCCGAACAGCGACGTGCCGGAGTTGCCGACCACGCGGCGATGGACCTGCGAGCGAAACTGCTGCGCGCCGAAAAGGACCAGTCCGAGGTACCTCCCTCGCTCGGCGATGTCGAGCAGCATTTTCCTGACATAGGTCTCCGGTCCCTCGGTCGCGGCGTACTTGTTCAGCTCGTCGACGAAAACCACCACATGGTCCACGCCAAGGTTTCGCCGCTCGAGGTGCTCGCGGAGCTTGGAAACAATTCGCGTGAAGATCAGGTCCTGGGCGTCCTCTTCGAGGAGGGCCACGTCCACTACATACACTCCGCGATCCTCGAAGCTCCCGAACGGCAGGTCGCTCACGGTGCCTTCGGCCGTGACGAGGCCGGCGCATCGCAGCGCGATGTTCGTGAGGCGGTTGCGCACCTTCCTGATGGTGGCCACGTGATGCGTGCGGTAGCTCTCGGAGTTGGCCTCCTCCAGCATCGCCAGCACATCGCGAAACCA
>JBKJKB010000288.1:0-4788 GCA_046597675.1 Gemmatimonadaceae bacterium | reverse complement strand
GGAAGTCCGAGGCCGGTGCCAGGCTGCTGTGACTGCCCGAGTTGAACGAACTCATCGAAGATGCGGGAGGAGTCTTCGGGTGCGATCCCTGCCCCTGAGTCCACGACATCTATCTGGACACCTCGCTCGGGAGTCGCCCGGCTGATGACACTGACGGGATTCCCGGCGCCGAACTTGATGGCGTTGGAGACCAGGTTGAGCAGCACCTGCCTCACCCTTCGCGGATCCGATACTATGGTCACCGGGTCGCCGTCCATTTCGAGGCGAAGCTCCGTCTTGTTCTCTGCCGCGAACGGCGCCACAGTAACGAACAGGTCCTCAATCAGGCTCGGGAACTGAACCGGCTGCATGGCGAGCTCGATCTTCCCTGCCTCGATCTTCGACAGATCGAGCACGTCGTTGACGAGTTCGAGCAGGTGCTTCGCCGCGCGGTGCGTGCGCTGGAGTCCTTCCCGCTGCTTGTCGTTGAGCGAGCCATAGATACCGTCCAGCATCAAAGTGCTATAGCCGAGCACCGCGTTGATTGGCGTACGAAGCTCGTGACTCATTGACGCATAAAACCGGCTGCGCGCCGTAATCGCGCGCTCCAGCTCGTACTGGCGACGCTGCAGCTCGTCGTTGACGGTGGCGAGCTCTTCGGCTGAGCGCGCCTCCGTCTCCAGAAGAGTCGTGCGATGCTGCAGCTCGAGCTCGCGTTTTTCAGATTGCCGGATCCGCTCTTCCTGCTTCTGTATCTGAAGTTGCTTGCGCCACAGATCCACGAATACCGCGACCTTGGAGCGAAGGATCTCCGGATCAAACGGCTTGAACAGGTAATCCACAGCTCCGACTTCGTACGCCTTGAACACGTACGAGTCTTCCTTGTTGATGGCCGTAAGGAAGAGGATCGGGATCGATCGCGAGCGTTCCCGCGCCTTGATGAATTGAGCGGTCTCGAGTCCGTTCATCCCGGGCATCTGGACGTCGAGCAGGATCACCGCGAAGTCGCGCTGCAGCAGCTCTCTCAGCGCATCTTCCCCGGAATTCGCGCGCACCAGATTTTCGCCCAGCGGCTCGAGAATGGCCTCGAGAGCCAGCAGGTTCTCGGGGCGATCGTCGACGATGAGGATGTTCATGCGGTCGACGCCGGGATGGAACCCGGGATGCGGTTGCACGGGCTGCTTCGTAGCCGTCAGCACGGGCGGGGATCCGTCCGCATACGGGATTCCCAGCGGAGATGTCACGCTGTCGCCCTGACGAATGCCGACGGCGGCCCGTTGCGCACTACATCAGCAAGATGACTCGGGATGTCGGAAAGGGAGCGCATCGCTGCGCGCGGAACCCGATTCAGCGCCGCTGCCGGCATGGTTGCGACCTCCGCGGTCGCCGGGTCCTGTACCACGCAGTAGCCGCCGTAGTCATACACGCACTGGAGTCCCCGGGAACCGTCTTCGTTGGCCCCGGTCAGTACGACTCCGATCAACCTCCCGCCGTATACATGCGCGGCCGAACCGAACATGACATCGATCGAAGGGCGGCTGTAGCGGACGGGCGCCTCCGTGGTCAGCGAGAAGTAACCCTCTTCGACGAGCAGATGATAATTGGCGGGCGCGATATAAATATGTTCCTGTTCGATCGGCTGCTTGTCTTCCGTTTCCACTACCGTTCTCCCCGTCCACTGCTGGAGGAGATCGGCGAGAAGGCTATCGGTATCCGGGCTTCGATGCTGCACGATCACGATCGGGACAGGGAAGTCCTGGGGGAGCCCGCGCACGAGCACCGTCAAGGCGTCGAGCCCGCCCCACGAGGCGCCGACCACGATCAGGTCGAAGAACACGCTACAGCACCTTCCGGTAGATCTTGTCGCGCATGTTGAGCTCTTCGTAGCAGTGCTCGTAGCGTGAAAACTTGAGCGACTCCTTGGATCCGAGCACGAGCACGCCGAACGTCGACAGGCTGTCGTAGAACAGCCCGTGCACTTTGGCTTGAAGCGACTTGTCGAAATAAATCAGTACGTTACGGCAGAGTATGACGTTGAATTCCGAGAACGACCCGTCCGTCACCAGATTGTGCTGGGAAAAAACGACGTTCTTGAGCAGCGCCGGAGCGAACAGGGCGCCCTCGTACATGGCCGTGTAGTATTCCGAGAACGAGCGCTTGCCGCCGGCCTTGATGTAATTGTCGGTGTATTCCTGCATCCGCTCGAGAGGAAAGATCCGCTGCTTGGCCTGCCGCAGCACCACATCGTTGATGTCCGTCGCATAGATGCGACACCGGTCATAGAGGCCTTCCTCCCTCAGGAGGATGGCCATCGAGAAAACTTCCTCGCCAGTGGAACAGCCGGCGTGCCAGATCCGCACGAATGGATATGTTCGCAGGAGTGGCACGACCTGGCTTCGGAAAGCGACGTAAAAAGTCGGATCCCGGAACATCGCCGTGACATTGACGGATAGGTCCCGTAACAGCCGCTCCATGACCGCCGGGTCGTGGAGCACGGCATTCTGCAGCGCGCTCACCGAACCGAGTCCTTCGGCCTCGATGCGCTTCCACAGCCGTCTCCGCAGCGAGGAGTACGCGTAGGCCCGAAAATCAAAGCCGTAGTGGCGGAAAATGCCCTCGAGGAGCAGCTCGACCTCGATTTTCTCGAGGTCGTTCTTCCCCAGCGCGCTTGCGCCCGACTCGAGGTCGCCTTCAGGCGTCAGCGATACAGCCACACGCGCATCAGCGAGAGGAGCTGCTCGGTATTGACCGGCTTCGTGATGTAATCCGATGCACCCGCAGCTATGCATTTCTCGCGATCACCCTTCATCGCTTTCGCCGTAAGCGCGATGATGGGCAAAGTCTTGAACTCGGACTTTTGCCGTATCGCGGCCATCGTCTCATACCCGTCCATTTCCGGCATCATGACGTCCATGAGCACCAGATCCAGATTGGGGTCCTGCTCCAGCGAAGTGATCGCATCCCGCCCGTTCTCGGCGAAACTGACCTCCATCCCGTGGGCTTCGAGCACGCTCGTCAGGGAAAAAATGTTGCGCACGTCGTCATCGACGACCAGCACACGCTTCCCAGCCATCAGCGCATCGGCGGTATGCAATCGCTCGAGCATCACTCGCTTCTGCTCGGGAAGCTTCGCTTCGACGCGGTGCAGAAACAGCGCCGTCTCGTCCAGCAGGCGCTCGGGCGATTTCACGTCCTTGATGATGATGGTCTCAGCGTATTTGCGCAGCCTCGTTTCTTCCCCGGATGTGAGCTCCTTCCCCGTGTAAATGATGATCGGCATCTCCTGCATCGCCGGGTCCTGCTTGACCCGCTCGAGGAGATCGAAGCCGCTCATGTCACGAAGGCCCAGATCAACGACCATGCAGTCGAATTTTTGCTTCGCCAATTCCTCGAGCGCCGCCCCCGCGCTACCCACCGCTGTGATCGTGACGTCCTCATCACCGATCAGCTCGACCATGCTGTTGCGCTGGTCATCGTCGTCCTCGACGATGAGCAGGTGCTTCTCGCGTTGGTCTATGAACATCGCGATCCGGCCGAAAGCGTCATCGAGCGTATCCTTGCTGACCGGCTTCTCGAGGTACGCGAGTGCGCCGGCCTTCAAGCTCTGCTGCCTGCGCTCGACGCCCGAGATGATGTGCACCGGAATGTGCCGCGTCTCCGGGTTGTGCTTTAACCGGTCGAGCACGCCCCACCCGTCCGTGCCACCCGGGAGATCTATGTCGAGCGTGATCGCGTCGGGCCGATAGTCGCTCACCGCCGTGAGGCCGTCATCGCCGTCGAGCGCCACGACTGCCTTGAACCCCCGATCACGCGCGATTCCCAGCAGGATCTTCGCGAACGCCGGGTCATTTTCGACAATGAGCACGACGCGGTCACCGGGAGTAATGTCGGCGCGATCGTCTGGAATCTCCTCCCGCGGCTCCCGGCTTTCGCGCCGCACTGCCAGGGCATCACCGGCACCGGAGGACCGACGCGGGGAATAAGACGGTTCGTGGTCCGGCCGTCGAGACGGCCGCCGGACCGCAGGCTCCAGTGCCATAGGACCATCCCGGAAGTCCGGTTCCGTATCATGCTCTGGATGGTATTTCTGCGGAAGGTAAAGCGTAAACGTGCTGCCCTTGCCTGCCTCGCTCTCCACCCGGATTTCACCGCCCAGAAGACGCGCGATCTCACGACTGATCGAGAGACCCAATCCGGTGCCGCCGAACTTCCTGTTCGTGGTTCCATCGGCTTGCTGGAATGCCTCAAAGATCAGCCGCTGCTTGTCGCGCGGAATTCCAATACCCGTGTCCATAACGGAGAACGCGATGACGCTCTTGGCAGCTTGCAAGGTGGAGGAGAAATATCGGCGCCCCGGTTCGGCCGGCCGGATCGAGAAGGTCACCTGCCCCTTCTCAGTGAACTTGATAGCATTGGCTACCAGATTCTTGAGAACCTGCTGCAGCCTCTGTCCGTCGGTGTAGATCGAGGGCGGCAGGCCCGACTTCAACTCCGTCCCGAGCTTCAGATCCTTCTGCTCGGCGACCGGCAGGAAGCTGCGTTCCACAAACGTCGCCACGTCCGCAAGCGCTATCTCGGTCGGGCTGATGTCCATCTTGCCTGCTTCGACTTTGGAGAGGTCGAGCACGTCGTTGATAAGCGTGAGAAGGTCGCTCCCCGACGACAGGATGGTGTTGGCGAACTCGACCTGCTTCGGTGTGAGATTGCCGTCCTTGTTCTCGGCCAGGAGCCGCGCGAGAATGAGAAGGCTGTTCAGGGGCGTCCGCAGCTCGTGCGACATGTTCGCCCTGAGCTCCAAGTACAAGTCGG
>JBKJKB010000246.1:0-3236 GCA_046597675.1 Gemmatimonadaceae bacterium | reverse complement strand
CTCGTCGCCTATGAAATTCTGTCCGCCGTCGCCGCGCGTGAGAGAGAGGTACGCGACCTCGGCACGGCCGCCGCGGGAAAGCCATGCGATCAGCCGCGGATCTTCGTCATCCGGATGCGCGGCGATGTACAGCACGCGCGGCACCTCGGGGCCGAGCAGTGCCACGGCGTTCGCCAGCGCGGCCGCTCCACGCTCCTGCGCCTGAAGCGGAAGCGCGAGGAGGGCCAGCGCAGTGGCGACGAGGCCGAATGCCCGGCTCACGAAGATGCTAAAGCACCCCTGCGACCGCGCGCTGGTTGCGCGAGCGACAATACCGACGTGACGATGCGCTTCTGCTCGGCGGTGTGCGACGCGGCGTACCCCTCGGACGGGCTCGCGCGCTCGGGACGTCCGATGTAGCGCGTGATGAGCGCGTCACCCGTGGAGACGCGCAAGAGCGGCGCCACATACGTCCACGCACCCATGTTCTTCGGCTCCTCCTGCGCCCATACGACCTCGGCGACGTTGGGATACGCGTCAACTATGCGCGTCACTTCCTCGTGGGGCCACGGATACAGCTCCTCGACCCGGACGATCGCTACTTCCGGAGGCGGTCCGCCCGCGACCAGGTCGTAGTAGATCTTGCCCGTGCAGAAGACGAGACGCTTCACCTGGTCGCGGTCCGCGGCGCGGGTCGGGTCGTCGAGCACCGCACGGAAGGAGCCCTCGGAGAGATCCGTGAGCCGGGATGCCGCTTCGGGCATTCGCAGCAGGCTCTTGGGTTGCATCAGAATCAGCGGTCGTCGTTGCGGCTGGTGCGCCTGCCGCCGCAGGACATGGAAGTACTGCGCGGGTGTCGACGGGTACGCGACCCGCATGTTCGACTCTGCGCAGAGCTGCAGGAACCGCTCGAGGCGCGCGCTCGAATGCTCCGGACCCTGGCCCTCGTAGCCATGGGGCAGCAGCATCGTCACGCTCGAATCCTGTCCCCACTTGGCGTGGTCGGAAGCGATGAACTGGTCGATGATGGGCTGCGCCACGTTCACGAAATCCCCGAACTGCGCCTCCCATAAAACCAGCGCATCGGGCGCGGCAGTGCTGAAGCCGTACTCGAATCCGAGCACCGCCGTCTCGGACAACGGACTATTGTGGATCTCGAACGCAGCCTTCGCGCCCGGCAGATGCTGGAGCGGCACGTACGTCTCGTTGGTCTCGGCGTCGTGCAGCACCGCCTGTCGGTGCGAGAACGTCCCCCGCTCCACGTCCTGGCCCGTGAACCTGATCGAGACGCCGTCGGTCACTATCGACGCGAACGCCAGCGCTTCGGCGTGACCCCAGTCGATCCCGCCCTCATCGCCCATGGCATCCCGCCGGCGCGCGAGGTTTTTCGCGAGCCGCGGATTGACCTTCATCTCCTTCGGCCAGGTGAGCATCCTTTCGTTCAAGGCAGCGAGCTGCTCGGCGCGCACGGCCGTCGCGATCGCTGTGCTATCGCCAGAACCAAGTCGCGACTGTTCAGCCGGATCCTCGTCCGCCTGAGCGGATGCATGCGCCGCTTCGAACTTCGCATTTGCCTCGGCCTCGATCGTCGCTACCTGCTCCTCGGTCACGAGCCCTTCCTCGACGAGCCGCGACGCCCACACCTGTCGGGCCGTCGGATGCGCGCGGATCTTCGCGTACATGATGGGCTGCGTGAACGACGGCTCATCCGTCTCGTTGTGCCCGTGCCGCCTGTACCCGACCAGGTTGATCAGGAAGTCCTTGGCGAACTTCGTCCTGAACGCGACCGCCAGTCGTGACACGCGCACGCACGCGGCCGCGTCGTCGGCGTTGACGTGCACGATGGGAACTTCAAATCCCTTGGCGAGATCGCCGGCGTACCGGGTCGACCGCCCGTCGGACGAGTCCGTAGTGAACCCGATCTGATTGTTGACGATGATGTGAATCGTTCCGCCGACTCTGTATCCGCGAAGCCGAGAAAGATTCAGTGTCTCGGCGACCACACCCTCGCCGGGAAACGCCGCGTCCCCGTGAATGCAGACCGGAACGATCGTCGATTCATCGTGCTCGCCCGGCGTCCCCACCCTCCTCTGCAGCGCTCTCGTGACGCCAGTGAGCACCGGGTTCACGAACTCAAGATGGCTCGGGTTGGGAACCAGCGTGATCGCCGCTGCGTGGTCGTCCGACATCGGGTATTCGCCGCGCGCACCGAGATGGTATTTGACGTCGCCGGTTCCGTCAGGGCTGTTGGTCGCCGCATGCTTGCCCTCGAACTCGGCGAAAATCGCCGTGTACGGCTTACCGAGGATGTGCGCGAGAACGTTGATCCGTCCGCGGTGCGCCATGGCCATCGCGATCTCTCGCGCGCCTTCCGCGGTGGACCGCCGGATGACCTCGTCCAGCATCGGCACCAGCGCGTCGGTGCCTTCGATGGAGAACCGCTTGTATCCCTGATAGGCGCGCCCGAGGAACCTCTCCAGTCCGTCGACTTCGGTGAGACGTCGAAGCAGAGCGACCTTTTCTTCGGAGGTAAGCGGCTCGTGCAGAGACCCCGACTCGACCGCATTCCTCAGCCATTCGCGTTCCGTCGCTCGACCGACGTGCTCGAATTCGAGTCCGATCGAGCTGCTGTACAGATGGCGAAGATGCGCGACGACCTCTGCCGCCGTCGCCTGCGGAAAGCCGAGCGCGGAGCCCGGCACCGATGAGAGATCCGCTTCGGTGATACCGTGGAACTCCGGCGTGAGCTCCGGCGTACCGGTCGGCAGACTTCCGAGCGGATCGCGTTGTAATGCCAGGTGGCCGAATGCGCGAATGGCCGCTACGAGCGCGGCGGCTGCCGCGACCTTTCGCAACAGTGGTGCGTCGGGCGCGGGGGTGCCCGTGGCTCCAGCTCCTGCAAGCGACTGCGCGAACCTGAAGTACTGGCGCCAGCTCTCATCGACCGATGCGGGGTCGAGCTGGAAACTCTCCCACTGCTCCGCGATGAGTCCGTCGTTGAACGCGCCCGTCCTGGGAAGAGCCATGACGAAATGTATTCCCGCGGCGTCGGCGTTCACAGACGCCAACGGCCAGGCGCTAACTGGCCGGCAGGGCGAAGTTTGCCGTGAACACGGGCTCGGGCTCCCCTTCGCTCACTGCTGTCCCCGGCGGCAGCGTCACGCGGAAGCGGCTGCCCTTGCCAACCTCGGATTCGAGCTCCAACGTGCCGCCAAGGAGCTCGACAAGCCGCCGTGATATGGGAAGTCCGAGGCCGG
>JBKJKB010000169.1:0-2665 GCA_046597675.1 Gemmatimonadaceae bacterium | reverse complement strand
CTGTGACCAGTGGGTCAGACTCATTCAATCAGGAAGATGGGTTGCCGGGGCGCAGGTCGCAGCTGTCAGACCCTCTGGTTGCCCGTGCGCTCGAGCCGTCGCCGGAGGAGATGCCGGCGGTGGACCTCGGGTTGCTGGATGATTCTCCGGAGGTTGTGAACGAGAGCGCACCCGAATCAGCCCGCACGCCCCGGGAGCGGAAGCCCAAAGTCACGCCCGCGGCGCGTGCGGCCAGCGGGAACGGTGCCGCGGCCATGCCCGCCGCGGCCCCGCCATTTGTGCGGGATGAGGCTGACGACGAGCTTCCCCCGCCCGAGCTCATCGCGGAAATCCCGCCCCGCAACGCCGACATCGGGAAGCGGGAGCTCGATGCGATGGGCGCGCAGCTCATGGACGCGCTGCGCACCTTCAAAGTCGAGGGCGAACTCGTCGGGCGCACGACGGGTCCCGTCGTCACGCAGTTCGAAGTCGCGCCGGCCGCGGGCGTGAAGGTGCGTCAGATCGCCAACCTCGCCAACGATCTCGCGCTGGCCATGCGCGCCGCGAGCGTCCGCATCGTCGCGCCTATTCCCGGGCGTGGCGCGGTGGGCGTGGAGGTTCCGAACCCGATCGCCGAAATTGTCGGATTCCGGGAGCTTCTGGATCACAAGGATTTCCAGGGCGCACGCGCGGCCCTGCCGATGATCCTCGGCAAGGATCTCGAGGGACGCCCGGTCATCGCCGATCTCGCCAAGATGCCACACCTTCTGATCGCAGGCGCGACGGGCTCGGGAAAATCGGTCTGCATCAACACGCTCATCACGAGCCTGGTGTACCGCCACACGCCGCAGACGCTGCGCTTTCTGCTCGTCGATCCCAAGATGGTCGAGCTCAGCGTATACAACGTGCTGCCGCACCTGCGACACAAGGTCGTCACCGACAACCATGACGCCGCGTCGGTGCTCAAGTGGGCCGTGCTCGAGATGGGGGATCGCTACAAGCTGCTCGCGGCGAACGGCGCACGGAACATCCAGGACTTCAATCGCAAGGTTCAGGAAGGCGCCAAGCTCTCCAAGCCGAAACGCCCGGACGTAGCATTCGAGAATCTCGAATACACGGGCGGACTTCTTCCGTACATCGTGCTGGTCATCGACGAGCTCGCCGACCTCATGATGACGGTGCAGGGAGAAGTCGAACGCCCGCTCGCGATGCTCGCGCAGAAGGCGCGCGCGATCGGCATTCATCTCATTCTCGCGACGCAGCGGCCCAGCGTGAACGTGATCACCGGTCTGATCAAGGCGAACTTCTCCAGCCGGATCGCGTTCCGCGTCGCGTCGCAGGTGGACAGCCGCACGATTCTCGATGGGATCGGCGCGGAGTCGCTCCTGGGCAACGGCGACATGCTCTTCATTCCGCCCGGGAAGGCCGAACCCTCGCGAATCCAGGGCGCGTTCATCTCGAACGAGGACACCGAGCGGCTCGCGGGGTGGTTCGAAGAGCGCGGCCGCGCGCGGAAGGAAGCGCTCATGGCCGAGTCGCGCGGGACGGAAGAGGACATCCTCGAGTTCGTGCGGCAGAAGGAGATCGCGGAGCAGGGCGGTGCGGAGGGCGACGACAGCGGTGACGACGACCGCGACAAGCTGTTCCGCGAGGCGGCCGAAACGGTCATCCAGCACCGGCAGGGCTCGACGTCGCTCCTGCAGCGCCGGCTGAAGGTCGGGTACGGACGTGCCGCCCGAATTATCGACCAACTGCAGGCGGCAGGCGTATTGGGACCGCCCGACGGCTCCAAGCCCCGCGACGTGCTCGTCGGCCTGGACGAGCTCGACCGCATTTTGGGCCCGCGGACGTAGCCTTTCGCTTGGGTGTTCCGCGCGGCGTGGGCCCCGGGGTCGTCCTCGACGGCTACGCTCGCGAGGGGGACGGTGGAGTTTGCAGGGTCCGGTTGTGCGAGCTAAGACGCCGCCTTGGGACGATCCCCGGCCCCACGCCCGCTCCGAGCATCGCGCGAGGCTCGAGGGCGGGGGGTAACCCGGGTCGCCCCGTCCCGATGGATTGAATGCGGCCCCGGCGTCCAACGCACGGACAGCGTGCAGGTCTCCCGGAGCACGGAACAGTTTCTTTTTGCCACGCGATCGCTTCGCACGCGCGGCTATTTTTCGCCGGGGGCGTGCCCGTCTCCGCCGGGCGCGAAATGCTAGCCATCAGCCCTCGGCTCGCTCTTCCGGCCGCCGTCATCGCGATGTAATGTGTTCACCGTCCAACATACGGAGAGATTTGTGGGGAATGCACGGTTCGTGACAATCGATCGTTGGCTGGTCGCTGCGGTATGTGCTGTCGTCCTTGCGCAGCCCGCGCATGCGCAGGGTCGCATCTCGGCGGGACAAGCGGTCGCTGGCCGCCTCGACGGGTCAGACTACCTTCGCGACGACGGCACGTACTACGACGACTGGTTTTATGACGGCCGCGCTGGCGAGCAGATCGTCATTACGCAGTCGTCCGGCGATTTCGATTCGTGGCTCTTGGTGGGCCGCATCGTGAGCGGCGCATTTGCGCTCGAGGAATACAACGACGACGGCGCCGGCGGGAACGACTCGCGGATCACGTACTGCCCGTCCGCGGGCAGGACGTAAGTGATGCGCGAGTCGTTCCCGCCGGCGCCGTCGTCGTTGTATTCCTCGAGCGC
>JBKJKB010000159.1:0-4060 GCA_046597675.1 Gemmatimonadaceae bacterium | reverse complement strand
CGACGCCACGCGCGACGTTCAGGACGGGATCCACGACAAGCCGCGCCTGACCGAGGCCGAGCTCGAAGCGCGCCGGGCGACCGAGGCGAAGGACGCCGTCTCGTCCGAGCCAAAGCGGCTGCTCTAGAGTTCGAACTGCACGGGCGCGCACGAGCGCGCACGAGCGCCCGCCTGGCCCGACCATAAGAGCTGGGAGGAGCGAGCTCGGGCAGGGGTCCTCGTAGCGCGCGTCTTAGCGAGCGTAGTTTGCGAAGCGTAGCGCGCGTAGAGGACCCCTGCACAGATCGCTCCCCGCGCTGAGATCTGGCGTGCCGAGGCTTGCCGTGACTCCCAACCGGGCAACGTCTAACGCGCGCACTAACCGCGCGCGCGGGAGCTACGGGAGGAGCTGGGCGGCCTGGGACTGGGCGCGCGCGAGGGATTTGCGGTTATCGTCGATGTCGGCCACGTCGCGCAGGTTCTGGATGAATTCCTGGAGACGCTGCTGGCGGTAGGCGTTGAGCTGCGCCTCTTTCAGCGTCGCCTTCTGGGCCTCGAACTCGGCCCGATCGGACTGCGTGCGACGATCGACCCGCATCACGAACACCCCGTCCTCGGTGCGAACCGGCGCGCCCACCGCGCCAACCGGAAGAGCGAAGGCCGCGCCGATCGCCTCGTTCAGGCGTCCGAGCCCCTGCGCCGGACCCGTGCGCGTGAACAGGTCGGTCTGGCTCACCTGCAGATTCTTCGACGAGGCCGCCTGCTCGAGTGAGCTGGATGCCGCAGCCGTCGCAAACGTCCTCGAGTCAGTCACCAGGATGTCGAGCTTCTTCCCGCGGGCGATCCGCGCGCGAACCTCACCCTTGATGGCGTCGAGCTTGGGAATGCCTCCTTCCACGAGCGAATCGACGCGCGCGATCGCGTAGCCGTCCTCCCAGTCGAACAGGTCGCTGATGTCGCCCTTTTCTGCCCCGCCGGTCGCCCATGCGCCGACGCTGGGGACGTACTGTCCGCCAATCGTCAGCGGCTCACCTTCGACAGCCGCGCCGCGCGTGATCGGAATGCGAAGCGTGCGCGACGCTTCCTCGAACTTCGCCGGGTCGTCCGCGGTCGCTGCTATGCGCGCGAGCGAGTCCGCGCGACGGTCCGTGAGCACGGCAGACTCTTCCCGCTGCTCGATGCGCAGGAGAATGTGGCGCAACGACAGCGTGTCGCCTTTACGCGAATCGACCTTGATGAGGTGATAGCCGAACGGCGTCAGCACGGGATCGGATATCCGGCCCGGGGTGAGGGCGTACGCCGCGGTCTCGAAGTCGGCGACGAAGCGGTCGCGACCACCACGGCCGAGGTCCCCGCCATTCGCGCCGGACACGGTGTCCGCCGATTCTGCGCGGGCCGCGTCCTCAAAGGTCCGGGCTCCGCTTTCGATCGCCTGCTTGAGCGCGACGGCCTTCGCGCGGACCGCGGCGCTGTCCGCCGTCGAGATCACGCGCGGAATTGTCATGACCGAGACGACTGCGCGCGCGGGTCGTTCGAATTCGTCCCGGTGCTCGTTGTAGAACGTTCTGATCTCGGCATCCGTCACGGTGACCCGCGAGTCGGGGACCGATTCGGGGCGGAACGCAACGAAGCTCACCTGCGCCGAATCGTGCGTGTCGCGCCAGAAGGTCCACAGACGCTCATCGCTGACGTACACGTCGCTCAACACCTGCTCGAACAGCTTCTGCTTGGGGATCTCGCTTCTGTAGTAGCCCTCGAGCTGCACGAGGACACCCTGCTGGCGCGCCAGCGGGCTGGCGAGGAATCGCTGGTACTTGACGGGGTCGAACTGCCCTTCGGTCTGCAGCTCCGGGCTCTGCATGAGCTGCGGCGGGGGATTGTATCGCGCGGCGTTCTCGATCTCCTCGTTCGTGACCTTGATGCCCCGCCGCCGGTACTCCTGGCGCAGCAGGATTTCGCCGACCAGCTGCTCGTACGCCTGATCCGCCAGCCGGTCGCGCTCCTCCAGAGTGAGCGTCCGTGCGCTGCTCTGGGTCTCCTCGGTCTCGAGCTGCTGAGTGAGCGTGAACCACTGGGTGGCCAGAATGTCTTCGCCGTTGACCGTCGCGACGGCTGTTGTGGGCGTAACGGCCGATCTGCCAAGCAGGCCTGACGTGTCCATCAGCAGGAATCCGCCAACGAAAGCAGCAGCGATGAATAACCAGACCCATTTTGTGGCGGCGCGCATTCCCTGCAGCAAGGCTAGCTCCTTAAAGATGCGAAACAGCCACAAAAGCTATCGGGCGCAAGGTGTTATCAGCAAGTGTCGCCCTGCGATCTGATTGACCGAGTATTGCATCCGCGTAACTTCCACCGGTGCCGCATACCCTGACGACTTCCTAGTGGCGAGACTCGACGAGCTCGAACGAAAGTTCGAGGAGAATCCCCGCCGCTATTTCGCCCCGCTCGCGAACGAGTACCGCAAAGCGGGCGACGCCCGGCGCGCCGCGGACCTTTGCCGGTCCCAGCTGCCGGAGATCCCCGGCCACATAAGCGGTCATATCGTGCTCGGGCAGTCTCTGTTCGATGCCGGCGATTTCCCCGGCTCCCGCGCCGCGCTGGAGACCGCTCTGGCACTTGATCCCGAGAACATCGTCGCGCTCCGATACCTCGGCGACATCGCGCGCGAGACCGGTGACGGTGCGGAAGCCGAGCGTTGGTACTCCCGTACGCTTGAAGCCGACCCCTATAACGAAGCTGCCACGCTCGCCCTGCAGGCGCTGCGCGAACCCGCCCTCGATCCTTCCGCTCAAGTCGAGCCGCTGCCCATCGAGGGAGCGCCTGAATCCGGCGAATTCGCTGGTGATCTCGAGATCTCGGCGGTTTCGGATCCGGAATCGGTCGACATGGAAGCAACGTTGCCGGCAGTGGAAGACGTCGAGCCGGCGTCTGAAGCTCTCGTTTCGCCACCGACCGCGGTCACGGAAACAGAGCCCGCCGAAGTCGCGCCCCCAGAGGCGGTCCCTGCCGAGGAACCGATCCAGACCGAAGAGCGCGTGATGGAATCTGCCGCGCCGTTCGTGACCGAGACGATGGCCGACCTCTACATGGAGCAGGGCCATCCGCACGAAGCGCTCGAGCTTCTCCTGCAGCTCTCCGAGCAACGTCCGCAGGACGAACAGCTCCGCTCCAAGATCGAACAAATCGAATCGGTGATCGTAGCCCGCCGCGACGCTGCTGTCGCTGCAGCGCGCGCCGAGCGAGCAGAGACGACGGACGCCGCAGAGACGACGGACGCAGCAGAGACGACGGACGCCGCAGAGACGACGGACGCCGCAGAGGCGGCGAGCGAGCCGTCCGAGGGCGTGTTGTCATTCGAGATGCCGCCGTCCGAGCCCGTCACTGACGCGCCGATCTCCGTCCGCGAAATGTTCGCGCGAATGGACAAAGCCCGCCCGAAACCCGCGAACGCAGTGACGGCGCGACCCCTCTCCCGGCTCCGCTCCGACTTCGTGCCGATGCCCGAACCGAATGACAGCGACGATTCGGATGACCCGTTCGCATTTCCGAACACGCCGTCGCCCTCTGAAGAACGACCGGCCACCGTTTCGCGCGCCTCGGGACCGCATCCGACGTTCAATCCATCCACGGCTGAAATCGAAGACTTCGACGCATGGCTCCGAGGGCTGAGAGGACCGTGAAGATCGCGATCATCAACGGCCCCAACCTCAACCTCCTCGGCAGGCGCGAGCCGCACATCTACGGGCACACCACGCTCGGCGAGATCGAGGCCACGCTGAGCGCCGTCGCCAAAGAGCTCGACATCGAGCTCGAATGCTCGCAGCACAACGGAGAGGGCGATCTCATCAGCGCGATTCACGCGCTCACCGAGACGGCCGACGGGATCGTCATCAACGCCGGCGCATACACGCACACGAGCCTGGCCATCCGCGATGCACTCGTCGGCGTGAATCTGCCATACGTCGAGATGCATCTCACGAACATCTACGCGCGCGAAGAACACCGGCGTCGATCGATGCTCGCCGAAGATGCGGTTGCCGTAGTCTGCGGCTTTGGAGCGTACGGCTACGAGCTCGCCCTC
>JBKJKB010000157.1:0-2992 GCA_046597675.1 Gemmatimonadaceae bacterium | reverse complement strand
ATCGCCCGACCCGCGCACGTCGCTCGACTCGATTGCGCCGCAGTTCCTGAAGCTCGTTTCGATGAACTGGCTTGGAGACGCCGCCAGGCTGAGATACTCCGTGGACCGCGAGTTTCGCACTGAGCCGGTAACCGCGATCGGCCCCGACGACCAGCACCTCTTCAAGATTTCAATTGAGGAATCCGGACTCGTGGCGTTTTACGTAGACGGAAGGCTGCGCTGGAGGTCAACTGTGTCGGCGATTCCGCCGGGTGAGGAACGCAGGGTGCAGCTCTGGATTGGATCGCGGGGGACGGGCTCGCTCGTTGCGGTTGACGATGTGACGATCTCGCCCTGAGATCTCCGACTAGCAGCCGCGTATGGGAATACCGAACGAGAGCTTGCCAACGGGCCCGGCAGGCGCGGGGTTTTTGACCCAGCGAACCGTGCCCGTTCCGTAACTGGGGGGCGCCTCGGTGACGGGCATTCCGTCGAACGAAGCCTCAATATGGAAAGCAATAACGCTGTCCACTTCCATAACATTTACATAGAGCACGCCGTAAGGAGTCGACGACGCATTGCTAGGCACTCGCTCCAGTGCGTCTTGCACCAGTGCATCCCCGATCCTGGTACCGGTGGTCGCGAACGTGCGCGACGTGTACGGGCCGCGCCATTGATTGATGTTGACGTCTGGCACTGGCAGGACACCACATGCGTCGTTCGCGCCAGTCGTCGGCTTGGCACTCAACTGGCTCAGCAGACGCGGGTACCTGCCGACGTTCCCGCGGTAGTTTTGTACGGTCTCATTTATGCCATCCAGTGTCTGCGCGAGCGCCGCAGCGCGCGCTTCCGTCAGCTTGTTCATGACCGCTGGTATAGCGACGACAGCGAGTGTCGCGATTATCGCTATGGTGACAAGGATCTCTGGGAGGGTGAACCCACTTCCCTTGGCATCGCGATTCGTGCCGCGCGAAAATCGCTCGCCTCCACGACTGCCGGATTGATTTCCTAGCATCCTGCGCTCGGCGGAATCACGTTGTACGTCAGGGTTACCGTTTTGCTGTTCGCGTTCGGCGCCGTCCAGCGCACTTTGCCGGTATTGTTTCCGTTCACCTCGTTCCCCGCGACAAAATCGGCGATTCCGTCAATCCTGTCATTCAGAAGGATTGCGTCGCCCTCCGGCACGTCGGCCATCACTATTTCGACTACTCCGTTTGGCCCTGCAGGATTACGGCTCAACAAATCGCGTGCGTAACCAAGTCCCCCGGCGAGGGGGAGGCCGCCTTCTGGGACGGGCTGGCTGATGTAGCTACCCCCTACCGTATCGATGGTGCTACCAGCCCAGCTGCTTACCTGTCCACCAGTATAGTTATTGCCGCAGCTATCCTTATGGTCCGTAGTTATCGGTACGGCCAAGTGGTTGAGGTTACCGGGATAGCTCTTGGTAGTCCGCTTGAACCGAACGATCGCGCTATCGAGCTTGACGAGTGACTGATCGGCCTTGGCAATTCGCTCCTGATCGAGTGCACGAGCAAGGCTCGGCCCGATTACCGCTGCCAACGTCGCAATGATCGCGACCATTACGATCACCGCGACCAAAGCGAATCCTTCCCGCACGGCAACACGCCGACAAAAGAATGACCTCAGCATGTATTCCTCGGAACGAGCATGCGGTACGTAGAAGTCACGAAACCCTCCGCGTCCGCGGCGCCCCACTGGACCGTGCCCGTGAGATTCTCCACCGTGGATGAATTCAAGTCGGCGCTTCCATCAATTCGCTCGTTGATTTCCACCGCGTCGGTTCTGGTTACGCCAGTAATTTTATAAGACAGGAAAGCGAAGCGCTGAGTACCTCCCTGCGTGGTCGGATCGCGCGTTAGTACCGGCTGAGCGGTGCCGAAGGTTCCTATCCTGAACGGCCCGTCGGGAAAAACCTCATTCACGTACGGACCCCCGGTCGGAGGGGTTCCCGCCCAGGCGCTAACCTCCTGATTGGAGTACAGCCCGCACGGACTCGAGTCTGCGCTCGTGATAGGTCTGCTCAAATGAAACAACCGGCCTGGGTTGGTTGTCGTCTTGTTGCGAAAGTTGACGATTCCATCCTCGATCTTGCGGAGTTGATTTTCGATCAGATCGAATCTGGTCTTATCGATCAGCAGGTCAATGCCGGGCACAATGACGACCGCGAGCGTGACGATGATAGCCACGGAGATCATCACCTCGAGAATCGAGAATCCCCTTCGGCGCGAGCGTTGGGCTCGACTCGCTGGCTGTCGACTGGTCGCGCTCATTTGGGATCCAAGTGCGCTAGCATCCGTTTATGGCCACGTGATAGAACATGGTTGTTTGACCGTTCGCGTCCGCGACCGTGGGCAACCAGCGCACTCGGCCCGTCGTCGCACCGCCGTCTCCATCCACAGACGCGTCTATCTCGGTCACCTTGTCGAGCGGCGCGCCGGTTATTTGAAATGCCAGCGTAGTGCCCGACGGAGCTCGAATCAGAACGTCTTGCACGCGACCGACGTTGTCCTCGCTGAGCGGAAGACCGGTGGAAATAAGCAGCTGCCGCGTGTAGTAGGGCCCGGTGTTGGCCCAGGCAGTTACAGCCGCTGCGGCGTACGGCAACCCGCAACTGTTGACGTCGGACGTCGTGATGGGCGTAGTAAGCTGCGTCAACCTTCCCGGATTTAACGCGACGCCGACGCGGAAAGCCGTCGTGGCGTCCGCGAGCTCTTTCAAGGTCGTGATGGCGTTGTCCACGCGACGCCGCTCGACTTGGTCGGCCACAACAGGAAACATCACGGCAGACAGCACGGCGAGGACGGCAGCCGCGACAACCACTTCGATGAGCGTGAAGCCGCGGTCACATGCAAGCCGGTGTCTGCGAGGACCATCGTAACCGGGCTTATTGCCCCTCATACCGACGTGCCGTGCATCATAAGGCGCTGCCTCGAAACAAGCTTTTCCATCTCCTGCAAACGAGTTGTCTAGAACTGCAAAGCGGACTCTCGCA
>JBKJKB010000077.1:0-2799 GCA_046597675.1 Gemmatimonadaceae bacterium | reverse complement strand
CCCTTGCCGCTGGCGACCATGATGGCCATTGGCGTGGCAAGGCCGAGCGCGTCGGGACAGGCGATAACCACGACCGTGATCGCCAACAGCACGGCGAAGACCAACGCCGATCCGGCGATCCAGTACCAGACCGCGAACGTCGCAATGCCGAAGACGATGGCGGCGATGGTCAGGACCTGCGCGGCACTGTCGGCGAGTCGCTGCGACGGCGCCTTGGAGTTCTGCGCGGCTTGCACGAGCTTGACGATCTGGGCAAGCGCGGTTTCAGCCCCGACTTTGGTGGCGCGGAAACGAAACGTGCCCGTCTTGTTGATCGTCGCGCCGATTACGGTATCGCCGACAACCTTTCGGACAGGCATGCTCTCGCCCGTGATCATCGACTCGTCTACGTTCGACTCGCCCTCGACTACTTCGCCGTCCACCGGCAACTTGTCGCCGGGGCGGATCATCACTACATCGGCCACTACGACTTCGGAGGTCGGCACTTCGACGGGCTGGCCGTCGCGAATGACCGTCGCTTTCGCCGGCGCGAGGCTCAAGAGGGCCTGCACCGCTTTCGTAGCTCCGGCCCGCGCGCGCATCTCCAGCCAATGACCGAGCAGGATGAAGACGAGCAGCACAGCGACGGCCTCGTAGAAAACTTCAGCCGTGAAAAAGAAGGTCGCGCCAACACTGAAGAGATAGCCCGCCAGCACAGACAATGAGACGAGAACCGCCATGTTGGCCACACGGTTCTGAACAGCTCGCCAGGCGCCCACGTAAAAGACCCAGCCGCCGTAAAAGACCGCTGGAGTTGCGAGGAAAAAACCAAGCAGTTCCCTTGAGATTCCGAACGGCACCGGCAACGTCACGCCCGTGAGGTCCTGAAACATCGGGGCGTAGAGATAAATGAGGATCGCAAGGAGGAGCGTGACGAAGAACCGGTTGCGCATGTCCAGCACCATCCCGTCCATCGACGCTCCCATCCCATGCCCCATCTCATGGGCCATCTCCGTCTTGTCCCGGGCCATGTCCTGCGCCCGGTCACCGGTGTGACCCTCATGCTCCTTCGCGCGCATGGGCGGCGGCCCGTTCGGCTTGTCCGGCGCGCAAACGTGCGCCGGTACGACCTCGCCGCGACAGTGGTATCCGCATTCGGCGACAAAGGTCTTGATGTCGTCCGGCGTCACGAGCGTCTCGTCGTACGAGATGGTCGCCGTGCCGCTGAGGAAGTTGGCGTCCACTTTCACCACACCGTCGCACCGCCTGATCTGCTTCGCAACGCCTGCATCGTCAAAGATGGACATCATCCCGTCGATCTGCACTGTGGTTACTTTCATGATCTGGTCACCACTTCATTTAGGACGGATCATTCTCCAATAGTCTTCGCGTGTGAATCATTGTTGCGCAAGTGCGCGTACGTTGACCACGCAATCGCGCGTTCTTCATCCGTTGGCATCACCCATATTTGTATGGTACTGCCATCCACGCCTATCTGCATCGCGCGCCCGCTCGCTGCCAGATTGCGTTCATCATCCAACTGCAGTCCGAGAAACTCCAGCCTCCGGCAGATACGGCGGCGCATGGAAGCTGAATGCTCACCGATGCCCCCGGTGAAAGCGATCGCATCCAGTCCTTCCAGCACCGCGGCAAACGCGCCGATGTACTTACAGGCGCGGTAAGCGAAGATCTCCAGCGCTAGTTCTGCTCGCTTGTCTTTCTTCAGCGCCGCTTTTTCCAGGTCGCGTACATCTGCGCCCAGCCCCGACAGGCCGCGCAGGCCGCTTTCGTGATTGAGGAGATCGTCCACTTCGTCTGCCGTCATGCCGGCCGCGCGGATGAGGTACAGCACGAGACCCGGATCGACATCGCCGGAGCGCGTGCCCATGACTAATCCTTCCATGGGCGTTAGCCCCATGCTGGTGTCGATACTCTGACCATCACGCACCGCGCAGACGCTCGCACCGCTCCCGAGATGACAGGTAATGATCCTGGTTCCTTTCGCGCCACGCCCCAGACGTTCTATTAACCTCTCGGACGCGTAGGCGTGCGAGATGCCGTGAAAACCGTAGCGGCGCAAACCGTAGCGGGCGCAGAGTTCAACCGGCAGCGCGTAGGTGCGGGCAACTTCCGGTAGTGTCTGGTGGAAGGCTGTGTCGAACACTGCAATCACCGGAGTTTCAGGCAGGGATTCCCGTACCCGTTCAATCACAGCTACGTCCGCCGGGATGTGCAACGGAGCCAACTCTTTCAAGGCGCGGAGTTCGTCGAGTACGAAATCCGTGACCCGCGTCGGCGTCACGAGCGTTGCGCCACCATGCACAACGCGACACCCGACAGCATCAATCGCCGTCGGCGCTTGCGTAGTCGCACCGACATGGTCAAGAAGGCGGCGGATAATTTGTTCCACAGCATGCGCCGGCGTGTTCGCGTCAACCGGCTCGTTCATCGGCTTCTGCGTCGCCACCACCATTCTAAGTTCGGATCGCGCTGTTCCTATCCGCTCGACAACCCCGCTCGCCAAAACCGCTGCCGATCTCACTGTGGCGGATGCGTTGTTCAGATCGGGCATCTGATACAGGCCAAACTTCAGCGTGGCACTGCCGGGGTTGAGAACCAGAACATTCATTCTCGAAAACGGCTCAATAGGGCCACTTCCAGTCGCGAACCTCGGGCATATCATCACCATATTTACGAATGTACTGCTCATGTTCGAGCAGCCGCTCGCGCATCGCGTGCTTGACGTGCGCAGCCGTTGCTCCCAGCCGCGGTACGCGATCAATCACGTCCATCACGAGGTGGAAGCGGTCGAGATCGTTA
>JBKJKB010000064.1:0-4852 GCA_046597675.1 Gemmatimonadaceae bacterium | reverse complement strand
CATCGAGCCGACGCGCATCTACAAGGCGGAAGATGCCGCCGCGTTTCTCGCCGGCACCGTGGCCGATGTAGCCGCGGTGGCGCGGGAAGTGGACGGCAAGTTTCTGAGCGCGTTCGTGCGCGCGACGAAGCCGCTCGCGAGCTGAACCAGTAATCCGGATCGGCGGACGTCCCGTTACGCGCTTATCTCCGACATCCACGCCAATCTCCCGGCGCTGGAGGCCGTGCTCCGCCACATCGACGGGGCACGGCCCGTCACAGCCACGTACCATATCGGCGATCTGGTCGGCTATGCGCCGTGGCCCAACGAGACCGTCGCGCTGCTACGCGAGCGGGGAATTCAGGGAGTGGCCGGCAACTACGATTCGGCGGTTGCCACCGACTACAAGCATTGCGGCTGCAAGTACGAGGACTCGGAGCAGGAGCGGCTGTCGCACATCTCGTTCGAGTGGACCAAGGCCAACACGTCGCCTGAAACGAAGCGAGGGCTGGGTGAGCTGCCGTTCCGCCTGGATGTGCGACCGTCGGGCGGACACGCGACCGGCGCGACGCTGACGCTCGTGCACGGCACGCCGGTGCTCAACACCGTGTACTGGACCGAGGACCGTCCCGACGATTTCTGCCGCAAGATGGCGGCGCTCGCAGGACTCAAGGCCGGCGACGTCATTGCCTTTGGTCACACGCACAAGCCCTGGCACCGAGAGATCGACGGAATCCATTTCGTGAATACGGGGAGCGTGGGGCGTCCGAAGGACAGGGATCCGCGCGCGTGCTACGTCACGGTGGATCTCGCGGAAGCGGCTCCCGTGGTGGATTTTATCCGCGTGGATTACGACATCGAGCGAGCGGCGCGGGGGATCGTCGAAGCCGGACTCGCCGGGGCGTTCGCCGACCTGCTACGCACCGGCTGACCCTTACCCGCCTGATGCAATGCCAATGACGCAGGTAAGCAGGGGCATTCGGACCGCTCAGTTCGGCGTACTGATCAACGCCGCGCTGGCAGTGACGAAGCTGGTCGCGGGCGTCGTCGGAAACACGTACGCGCTGATCGCCGATGCAGTCGAATCCACCGCCGATATTTTTTCGTCGCTGGTGGTGTGGGGCGGGCTGCACGTGTCCGGGCGCGAGCCCGACGACGACTATCCCTTTGGTTACGGCAAGGCGGAGGCGCTCGCCGCCGCGGTGGTCTCGCTGATGCTGCTCGGCGCCGCGATCGGCATCGCGTACCAGGCGGTGCGCGAGATCCGCACGCCGCACAATACCCCCGCGCCGTGGACGCTCGCGGTCCTGGTGGGCGTGATCGCGATCAAGCTCGTGCTGGCACGGCGAGTCCGCGCGGTGGGCGTGGACATCGGCAGCAGGGCGGTGGAGGCCGACGCGTCGCATCACCTGAGCGACACGATCACCTCGACCGCCGCGTTCATCGGCATCGCGATCGCCCTCTGGGGCGGCGAGGGCTGGGAATCCGCCGACGATTGGGCCGCGCTGCTGGCGACCGCGGTCATCGCGTACAACGGCGCGCAGATGTTGCGCCTGGCACTGCGCGATCTGATGGACCGCACGCCGGGCGCGGAGGTCGTCGAGCCGGTGCGTCGCGCGGCGGAGAGCGTTGCCGGCGTGCTCGCGACCGAAAAACTTGCCGTGCGCAGAACGGGAATGACTTATCGCGTCACGCTCCACGTCCAGACCGAGCCGTCGCTTTCGATCCGCGATGCGCACATCGTCGGCGGGATGGTGAAGAGCGCGATACGAGCGGCAGTTCCGCGGGTGAATTCAGTGCTGGTGCACCTGGAGCCGTTCGAGTAGAACAGCGTCACCTGCACTTCGCCTCGCCCCAATCCCTGAACGTCTGCCCGGGGATTGGCATGAACTCCCATTGATAGACGCCGTCGCCCAGCGACAGCTTGATCACGCCCGTCGTGGTCGCCGCTACTTCGCTGTTCGGTTGTCGCTTGCGCGGAGCGTAAGGCCTGAACCCACCCGTTCCGACGATGAACTGGCGCACGCCGCGCGCCTCGTCGAGCGTGCCGGATGCCGTCATCGGGGCGAACCGCTCGTAGAGGTGATCGTGTCCCGCGATAGTGAGCTCCACACCGCCGTCATACAGGATCTGCCAGATCGCCGACATCCGGCTCGCAGATCCGTGCGGACCCGAGCTGAACCGGGGATGGTGGCCAACAGCTATCTCGCAACGTCCGGTGCGTCCCGTGAGCTGCACGCGCAGCCAGGCCGCCTGTTCCGACTGCGCGCCTACCTCGACGTTCGTGTTGAGCATGAGGATCAGCCAGTCGCCCAGCTCGAAGCTGTAGAATCCCCTGCCCGCGGGTCCGGCGCGGTCCCCGAAGTAAGCGAAGTAGGGCGCGGCGCCACGCGATCGGTAGTCGTGATTGCCGGGTACGGCGTAGGTGCGGGCGCGGTGGCGTCCCCACGTCGGGCCGTAGCACGCCCGGAATTCGTCCCTCGTCCCGTTCGGGTAAACGTTGTCGCCCGCGGTGAACACCGTGCCGGGAATCCCGTCGAGCAGAGCCGCGGTCGCCTCGTCCCCGGTCGCGTTGCACGAGGCGATGTCGCCCGCGCCAACGAGTACTCGGGCGCCCATGAGCGGCGTGAGCGGGGTCGTCGGGTTGCCGCCTTCGGCGACCGTCCGTCCGGGACGCTCGTTGCAGGCTCCAAGGAGTGCCAACGTGGTCCCGAAAACGAGCGTTCGGCGGGTCCACGAGCGGGCGGAAACGACTAACTTTGACATTGTGAAACCTCAACCCATCGAGCCATGATGATCAGCAAGGAAACAGTGGACGCGCTGAATGCACAGGTGGGGCACGAGTTCGGCGCGTCGTTGCAGTACGTAGCCATTTCCTCTTACTTCTCCCAGGAAGGACTGCCTGAGCTGGCGCACCACTTCCAGCTGCAGGCCGACGAAGAGCGCATGCACGCAATGAAGATCGTCCAGTATATCGTGGACGCGGACGGATCGCTCAAGATCCCGTCAATTCCCGCCCCGCGGGTGGGCTTCAAGTCCGCCGAGGAGGCAGTGCAGCTCTCGCTGGATTGGGAGCTCAAGGTCACCAAGCAGATCAACGACCTGATGGATCTAGCGATCAAGCAAAACGAGCATCTGACGCGCAACTTCCTGGAGTGGTTCGTGAACGAGCAGCTCGAGGAGGTGTCCAGCATGGACATGCTGCTGCGGATGATCCGCCGCGCGGGCGAGCAGGGGCTGATGTTCGTCGAGAGCCATCTGGCGCGGAAGCTTCACGGCGGAGCGGTGGAAGCGGGCGCCTGATTCCGGCGACGAGCCGGACAGGCGACAGGCTGCCAGCGTGACCATTTTAGCGGCCGTACTCGCAATCGTAGTCGGGATCTCGATGGGACTGCTCGGCGCCGGTGGGTCGGTGCTGACGGTCCCGATTTTCGTGTACGTGCTCGGCGTCGAGCCGAAGCCGGCGATCGCGATGAGCCTCGGCGTCGTGGGCGCCACCGCGCTCGTGGCAGCGCTGTCGCATCTGCGGGGAAAGGTCGTGTCGTTCCGCACGGCGGCGATCTTCGGGCCCGCGGCGATGGTGGGCGCGTACTTCGGCGCCGGGCTCGCGACGTACCTGTCGGGCAGGGCGCAGCTGATCGGCTTCGCGGTCGTGCTTCTGACGTCGGCGTCGCTCATGATCAGGAATGCGCGAAGCACGCCACCCGAGAGTGCGGCTGTTGGCGTACCTCATATCGACGCGCGTGCCGCGATGCTGCTCGTGCTCCAGGGGCTCGGGGTCGGAGTGCTCACGGCGATCATCGGTGTCGGCGGAGGATTCATCATCGTTCCGGCGCTGGTGTTGGTCGCGGGCCTGCCGATGCGGATCGCCGTCGGAACGTCGCTCGTCATCATCGCGATGAACGCGCTGAGCGGATTCGCCGGATATCTCGGGCGCACGGAGATCGATTGGCCGCTGGTCGGCGCGTTCACGGCGCTCGCCGCGGGCGGTACGGTCGCCGGCTCGTTCTGGTCGCGTCGCGTGCCGCAGGCGCGGCTCAAGCAGATATTCGCGTACGTTCTGATCGCGGTCGCGCTGTACGTGCTGTATCGCACGCTCTGGCTCGATCCGGCAGCCGCGTCCGCATGACGGATGTGCGATTTGACGAGGTCAGCGCCAGATACGCCGACTTTGGTCCGTTCTTCGTCGGGAAGCTTGTCGGCCAGCAGGCGACCTGACCTAATCTTTCTGCCACATGCCAGAGAAAACCCTGCTCCTGCAGATCACCATGCAAGCGCTATCGTCCCTCGCGATCGCGGGCGGGCTGCTGTACGCCGCGATCCAGTTTCGCAACACGCGCAAAGCCCAGCTCGTGGCAAACTTCTCCAAGCTCGTCGAGCTGCAGTACCATCTCCGCCACCTGCGGGTGCAGGATCCGTCGCTCGCGTCGGTGCACGCCCAGGATGTCGAGAATCTCGGGTCTGACCGCGAGATCCAGGAATACTTTCTGAACCTGATGCAGCTCTCGCTCTTCGAGATCGCGTGGTACGCGCACGATCAGAAGCAGCTCTCGGACGACTATTTCAATTCCTGGGTGAGCCGGATGCAGCAGGTTGCTCAGGAGGAGTCGTTCCGCCGCATGATCAGCAACCCGTCGGTAAAAATCATGCATGACGGTTTCGAAATCTACGTGAAGAGCCTGGCCGAGTCTGCCGGAAAGGCGCTGCATTGAGCGAGACGCGGCATCGGTGTATGTTTAGCTTCTGCCCGCGAAAGCGGCGGGCGGGACGTGGCGCAGCCCGGTAGCGCACCTGAATGGGGTTCAGGGGGCCGCGGGTTCAAATCCCGCCGTCCCGATTACTTAAGACTCGGCCCAATCACGACTTACGTGAC
>JBKJKB010000034.1:0-3925 GCA_046597675.1 Gemmatimonadaceae bacterium | reverse complement strand
CATCGCTTCCTCCTGATCGTGCGTGACGAAGATGGTGGTGATGCCGAGCTTGCGCTGCAACATGAGGAGTTCATGACGCATCTGCACTCGCAATTTCTTGTCCAGGTTCGACAACGGCTCATCGAGGAGCAGAACCTCGGGCTCGATCACGATCGTGCGCGCGAGTGCAACGCGCTGCTGCTGGCCGCCCGAGAGCTGGCTGGGCCGGCGCTGCGCGTACTCGCGCAGCCCCACCAGGTTCAGAATTGCCTCGACCTTCTCCGCAATGACCTGTCGGGACAGCCGCCTCTCGACCAGCCCGAAAGCGACATTGTCCCAGACCGACATGTGCGGCCAGAGCGCGTAGTTTTGGAAGACCATCCCGATATTGCGGCGCCACGGCGCGATCCCCGTGACGTCGGCGCCGTCCACCAGGAGTTGCCCCTCCTGATGCTGAATGAATCCCGCGATCAGCCGCAGCAGCGTCGACTTGCCCGAGCCCGACGGGCCCAGGAGAGCGAAGAACTCCCCGGGCTCCACCGTGAGGTTGATGCCCTTCAGCACCTCAGTGGTGTCGTAGCTGAGGCGAACATTCCGCGCTTCGACGCGCACCTTCTTTAATGGCGACATGGTTTCCTCATGGGTCGATTCGGGGGGCGGCTGGGCGCATCGCATCGGAATGGCGCGCTATGAAGCGGTGCGACACATAGGTGCCGATCGCCACGACGACCACCGCGACCACGCCGAGCGCCGCGCCCGGACCGCGGCCCGCCGCGCTCTGCATGTAGACGTAGATCCCGTAGGAGAGCGGCGCGTCGGTTTGGGTGGTCGCGAGGAGGATGGTGGCCGAGAGCTCCACGGCGGCCGTAATGAACGAAGCGACGAATCCCGCGAGGATTCCTCCGGACATCAGCGGAAGGACGACTCGCCGGATCGTGCGCGACTTGTTCGCGCCGAGGTTCTCCGCGGCATCCTCGAGCGAGATGTGCAGCTGCTGCAACGCGCCGAAACAGGACCGAAGCGCGTAGGGGAGCCGTCGCACCGCGTAGGCGATCACGATGATGATCCAGGTCGATATCAGCGTCGTATCGGTGAAGGGGATCTCGAGCCCCCGGAAGGTGCGCAGGTAGCCGATCGCGAGCACCACTCCCGGCACGGCAAGCGCCGCGGAGGCCGTGTAGTCGAGCAGTTGCCGGCCCGGAAGCCGCGTACGCAGGATGAGGTAGGCAATCGCCCCACCCAGCACCACGTCGAGCGTCGCGGCTATCCCACAGTACAGCAGCGTGTTGCCGATCATCCCGCGCGCGTCCGTGAACACGGCCTGGTAGTGGTCGAGCGTGATTCCGTCGGGCACCAGCGAGAAGCTCCACACCTTGCCGAACGAAAGCAGCAGCAAGCCGATGTGCGGCGACAGCACGATCAGGAGCACGATAACAATCCATCCGTAGGCCATTGTGGCCGCGATGGGACCCAGGCGTCGCTGGCGACCTCCGCTACTGCCCTTTTGCAGGGTGGCGAAGTCCTTGTTCTTGAGGAAGCGCACCGACAGCCACAACGCCAGCATCGAGAAGAGGACCATGATGAGGCTGACGACGTAGCCCATGGGGTCGTCGAGGCCGACCGATGTGATCCGCAGGTAGGCCTGCGGCGCCAGCATGTTCGTCGCACCCAGCACCAGCGGCGTACCCAGGTCGTCGAAGACCTTGATGAATACGAGCGCCGCGCCGCCGATGTAGCCAGGGAGCGCCAGCGGGAATGTCACGCGGAAGAACAGGCGCATCCCACGAGCGCCGAGGTTGATGGCCGACTCCTCCATCGCGGGGTCGATGTTGCGCAGCGCGACCACCAGGTTCATCAGGATGAAGGGAAAGTAGTGGATGCTCTCGACGAACACGACGCCCACGAGCCCGTCCATCACGGGAATGGAGATGTCGAACCAGTCGCCGAGCAGCAGGTTCACCGTGCCGCTGCGGCCGAAGATCAGTTGCATGGCGACCGCACCCACGAACGGCGGCATGATCAGGGGAATGACCCCCAGCGTCTGGATGAGCAGCGCTCCCCGGAATTCGAACCGCGAGGTGAGGTAGGCCAGGGGTACGGCAATAAGCGAGGCGAAAAACACGGATAGCAGCGACACACCGAGGCTGTTCCAGAACGACTCGCGCAACAGGGAGATCTGGAAGAACGTCGCGAAGTGGGAAAGGGTGAATCCTCCGTCGCCGGTCGAGAACGCGCCGTGCATCACGGACGCGACGGGGACCACCAGGAAGACGAGGAGGAAAGCCGCGATCGCCAGTGCGACCAGCGCGGGGCCGGTCGCAATGCGGGAGAGGCGCCCGGGCGGTGCCGGGGCCGAAAGAGAGGTCGTGGACATCGGGTTCAGCGAATCAGCGTCAACGCTTTTTCGGCGAGCTCAGTTCCCTGCGCGTAGTTGGCCCTGGACTGCGATCCCCAGTGCTCTTCCAGCTCGGCGAGCTTCTTGCCGAGCTCCACGTCGCCCTTCTTCTGCGAGAACAGCTTGAGGAGCGCCTTGTCCTTCGCGCGCTCGGCCGTGAGCACCGGGCTGAACGCTACCCGCCGCGCCTCGCGCAACAGGCTCACCGCCTCCGGGTTGGGTTTCTTTGCCAGCCGCGTTTCGGCTTTGGCGATGGCGCCAGCCGCCTGTTGCAGCTCCTTCAGGCGGAAAGTGATCGTGTGGTCGAAGAACGCGCTTACCAGCCCGTAGCGCTCCTGCGAGACCTGCGAGTCGAACAGGACCTTCGCCTTCTTGGCGATCTGGTACACGTTAGGAAAGTCCCGAGGCACGTTCGACGTGTTGTAGACCCCGGGGAGAACGGGCAGGCGGCTGATCTTGGGATCCAGCAGGAGCTTCTGGCCCTCTTCGGAGAGCGAGTACGCGATGAATTTCCGCGCGCCCGCAAGGTTCTTGCTCCCCTCGATCGCGCCGATGTTGGCGGGGACAATGGCGGTGACGCTGGGATAGACGAACTCGACGGGGTACCCCGAGTACTTGGCCGAGAGGCCGAAGAAATCGATGACGAGCCCGATGCCGTATTGCCCGTTGTTGACGCCTTCGGGAACGCCGAAGCTGCGCTCGGTGACCGCGGCGGCATTGCCGCCGATCATGAGGAGTTGTTCCCACCCCTTGTCCCATCCCTCGCCCTGCAGGATGGTCTCCACGGTGAGGTGCGTGGTGCCGGAGCGCGAAGGAGACGAGACGGCGAGGTGGCCGAAGTACACGGAGCGCGTGAGGTCCACCCACTCCTTCGGCAGCGGAAGCTTATGGGCCTTCATGTAGCGCGTGTTCCACATGATCCCGTAGCCCGAGAGCGCCTGCCCGCGGTAGTAGCCCTCCGGATCGTTCACCGGGTAGGGGCCGATCTTCTCGGGTATGCCCAGCTTCGAAATGCCGTCCAACTTCGTGAGCATTTTCTCTGCGGCAAGCACTTCGAAGGCATCGGGCGCCGAAGCCCAGAACACGTCGGGACGCTGGCCTGCGGGCGTTTCGCGCAGGAAGGCGATGGCGGCGGTCGTACCCTTGTTGAGGACCTCGATCTTCGTCTCCGGATACTTCTTTTCATAGGCCTTCTTGTACGCGTCCGTGATCTCCTTCGGGAAGGAAGTCAGGATCGTGACCTGGTCGGCGCTGGCCGCGACGCAAAAGGTGACGGCGAGAGCGCCCAGCGTACGGGCGGCGAGGGTGCGGGCTTTCATCGGTTCCTCCTACGGAAAGTTGCGAGCGCCGGTCTTGGCCGGCATGGAGGTAACGTAAGGGAACGGGGCCGCGCTCGCCAATCACATGTTTTGATGGGCGGGATCAACAGCAGGAGAGCGTTGCCAGGGGTGTGTCACGGGAAGTCGTGACATCGGGTGGCAAGGATACTTGCCGGAACACGGCGGGCCGCATACGCGGCCCGCCGATGCGCGACTATTTCACTTGTCACGC
>JBKJKB010000382.1:0-3636 GCA_046597675.1 Gemmatimonadaceae bacterium | reverse complement strand
GTTAGCTGGACGCACAAGATAGCTCACCCAACGATGAAGGGACGTGGAGGCTGAGATGAAATGCTGGAGAAGACTGCTAGGCATCGCTTGGTTCATGCTGACGTTCGCACCTGCCGCCGACAGCCAGGAGCGCACACTGAAGGTGCTGTTGCTGTGCGACATGGAAGGAATTACAGGTGCGGATGATTACAAGAAGACCGAATACTCACACCCGGAAGAGTACGCCGAGGGTCGACGATCTCTCACGGCCGACGTGAACGCTGCCATTGCTGGACTCAAAGCGGCAGGCGCAACAGAAATTGTAATCGTAGACGGCCACGGATCGGGAAATGCAACGGCTCCGGACGTTCTTGAGAATGAAGTAATGCCCCCGGCCACGGTGCATTATCGTGATACGCCGTTCGACGTTTACATGGATAGTTACGATCATTCCTTCGACGCCATCGTCGCGATCGGGATGCACGCCGGCGCCGGTAATCGAAGCGGTTTTCTCGCTCATACCTACTCGGTGGAGGACGTGGAGTATCGCGTCAATGGGGTGCCGTTCAACGAAACGATGCTTCTTGCCATGGGTGCTGCACGACTCAAGATTCCGGTCATCATGGTTAGCGGCGATGACCAACTGGAGAAAGAGATTGGTCGCAATATGCCATGGGTGCGGTACGCGACCGTCAAGCATGCTGTGAGCTTTTCGCGCGCCGTGCCGTTGTCACGCGCAGAGGCTTCTCGCCGAATCGAGTCGGCGGCTCGGGACGCCCTGCAAGCGCTGCAAAGTGCAAAGGTCATGGAATTCCCGGGTCCGTACCGCTTCGCCCTGCGATTCCAGGACGAAGGCCAGGCGCGGAATGCTGCACTTCTGCCGACTTCGGAATTGCTCGCCGATGGCGTTACAGTGCAAGTTCGCGCGAATGACTTCGAGGAAGGTTACCTGCTCAGCGATCGCCTCATGGACCTGGCAAGCGCGATCGGAGTAAGGACGGCGATTCAGGCGGTGATTGACGCCCAACCGGATGCGCGACAGCTTCGTGTCGGCGTTGGAGAGTGGCTCAACGAGCGATTTGCGAACGGCCTCCCCGCGGCGGTGTCGGAATCGAAATCGCCAAGTCGCTTCTGGGGAGCACGTTGAAAGAGGGCATTCGGTCGCTGCATCCGAAGGTACAAAGCAAGCATTAGCGGGGGCCAGCTAACACGCGGTTGGAGCAGACCGCTGAAAAGCGCGGCCGCTCAACCGCAAACCGTTATGCCGCGTAACCTCAGTAACCTTCCATGACCGTCGGATCGCAGTTCGCTCAGTACATCAATCCCCTCCTCGCGACCCTGAAGAAGCTTGGAGGCTCGGCCAGAGCCGCAGAGGCCCGAGCCGCTGTGGCTGAGCTGATCACAGCCAATGACTCCGTGCTGGGAGAACGACTCGCGAGCGGACAGTCTCGCTTCGACAATCAGGTCGGCTGGGCCCGGTACTACTTGGTGCGAGCCGGATACATCGACTCATCGAAGCGGGGAGTCTGGGCCCTCACGGAGAAGGGCCGAGCTACCGAGCGTCTGTCAGACGAGGAAACCACGGAGTTGGTGCGCACCGTGATCGCAGATTGGGGTCGCAAAACCGCGGCCGCCACGGAGGGATCTGCTGACGACCAAGAGGAGAGCCCCCCGGATGAGGGCCCGACCGACTACCGCGAGCGACTTACTTCCATACTTCAGTCCTTGCCGGCCCCGGGGTTTGAGCGCCTTTGTCAGCGCTTGCTCCGTGAAGCCGACTTCGAGCAAGTCACGGTGACGGGCAAATCCGGCGATGAGGGAATAGACGGAATCGGAATCGTCCAAGTGAATCCGTTCGTGAGCTTCAAGGTCCTCTTTCAATGCAAGCGGTATAAGGCGCCCGTTGGCCCTGGCACTGTCCGTGATTTCCGCGGAGCGATGCAGGGACGCGCCGATAAAGGACTTATCCTCACCACGGCGACGTTCACGCCAGACGCCAAGCGTGAAGCCGTGCGCGACGGCGTGCCAGCCATCGAACTCGTTGATGGTGACGCGCTGGTACAACTGTTCGAGCGGCTCGAGCTTGGCCTGAAACCACGAGCCACGTTCACGGTCGACGAGAGTTTCTTTGACGAGTTCCGCACGTGACGCGGCATCACAAGCAATTGCTGCTGGCGGCGCTTGAGTTTCGGTAGCGGCACGCGCGCGGAGCGTGCGTGCCGCAATCTTGATAAGGCGCCGCAGCAAAATTGCGGACGTTAGGTGGCTGACGCGATGGTGCGCGCGTCTGTGTATGGGTGCAGTTGCGTGTCGATTGCGGGACCGTGTTGTAGCAGCTCCCAGGACTGAACCTGCCGTTTGGAGAGACCAATGCGAGCAATCTTCAGCGTCGTCGCAGTGCTCCTCTCCGCTGTGGCTTTTCAGTGTCCGGCCCAGACGCCGCTCGCGGGTCGGCTGCAGCTCACGCTCGACACCTCGGAGGCGGAGGCTGTGCTCGCGATCGTGGTGAAGCACCGCGCCGGCGAGCTGGTGAGCGACAGCGATTGGCGGCGGCTCTTTGCCACCGAGCCGTACCGGCGGCTGCAGCGGCGCGAGGCGGCGCTGCACCGGGACGTCACCGATGCGCAGTTCCGGGAGTTCGTGCTCTCCGACTCGACTGCAGCTCGCGCCGGCGCGCTTCGGGCGATGCTTGAGTCCTGGAAGCGCGTCGACCTCACCGCGGCGGCGGCCAGGGCGTTAGCCTACCTCCCGTCAGACGCGCGGATTCACGCCAAGGTGTTCCCGGTCATCAAGCCCCGGACCAATAGCTTCGTGTTCGAATTGGGAACCGATCCCACTATCTTCCTCTACTTGGACCCGTCGTTGACGGCGGCTCAGTTTGACAATACCGTCGCGCATGAACTGCACCACATCGGCTACGCCAGCGTAACGTCGCGGCACGCCTCGGCGATTAGCTCGCTCTCGCCGGACGCCCGCGCGGCGGCTGAATGGGTAGGTGCCTTCGGCGAGGGGTTCGCGATGCTCGCTGCGGCGGGCGGGCCGGATGCCCATCCCCATGCAGAGAGCCGGCCAGCCGACCGGGCGAGGTGGGACCGGGACATGGCCAACTTCAATGAGGATCTGCTGGCCGTGCAGCAGTTTCTGCGCGACATCCTGGGTGGAAGGCTCGCGACGGAGCAGGCGCGAGACAGCGTGGCCTCCACTTTCTTTGGGGTTCAGGGCGCCTGGTACACGGTCGGATGGAAGATGGCGGTCACTATCGAGCGACGGTTCGGGCGAGCGAGGCTGATCGCCTGCATGCTCGACCCGCGGCAGGTGCTAGCCGTGTACAACCAGGCCGCGGCTGAAAGCAACAGGGCGGGCGGCGAGCAGCTTGCTCTCTGGTCTCCACCGGTGCTCGACGCGCTTGGAGTGGGTTTATGGCACCAGTGAGCAAGATGAGCGCCTGGCACAGGCCCGTCGCAACATTCCGCGCGCAGCCCCCGGATTCTCAGTGGCCCGCCACCTAACTATTGCTTGCACCTGTCGAGCCGGCTGGCCGGCTTATACGATAAGTTGAAGAATGCCACAGTCGCGCATCTATGTTGATACGTCAGTTCTCGGCGGATGCTTCGACCGCGAGTTCGAGCAGTGGTCGAACGCCCTCGTCCAGGACTT
>JBKJKB010000339.1:0-5231 GCA_046597675.1 Gemmatimonadaceae bacterium | reverse complement strand
CCCGGATCGCCGGATTGAGACCGGGGACGTCGCCGCCGCCGGTGAGAATCGCGATGGTTTGTACGCCGGTCGCCATGGACACTAAGCTAGCGGAGCAGAGTCGTCAGATAGAGAGGCCTAACTATTATCGGGGCTCGCAGGCAAGTTGTGCACATGAGGCATCTGGCCACGGTCCTGGCTGTCGGTGCGCTGGCGGGGACAGCGCTGACCATGGAAGCCACGCGGCCTCCGCATGCCGGCTCGCGACTGTGCACTCTGGTGCCCGGCCGTACGCTCGCACTCGTGCGCGTCGAGCAGGACACTACGCTTCCGTTCGCTCCTGCCGGTCTCCGGCCGATGTCGGGCTCCGGCGTGCGCGCCGGCCCGGGCGATTCTCTGCTGGCGACGCCCGAAACGTTGATGCCGGCGGCGCGCGTGCGGCTACTGCAGGTGGACTCGACCACCCGCGAGATCCTGGCGGCGAGCGGTATCACCGACCGCCAGCCAGTCGCCTTCATCCGCGCGGCGCCGTATCGCGCCGATTGTCGAACGATTCGGTGGACCGGCACGATTCCCTTCGTCGAGCAAGGCGAGGTGGGCTACGTTCGCGCCACGCTCGCGCCGACTGAGCACTGGGTCGACGGAGTTCCGTTGATCGTGATCCCGGACGTATGGAACTATCCTTATCCACGACGGCGGGGCCTCGCCTTCGGCGTCCCGCCTGATGTGCCGCTCGCGCCGGCGGATGCGATGTTCAGCCTCAACGCGACGCTCGAGATGCCGCACCCGATGAGTGAAGAAGCGAGCGCGGCCGCCGACAGCACAAGGCGTATTCGCGCGATGGCCTGGGCGCGCGCCAACCCGGCCGCCGCCGAGCTCGAGCCCGTGCGCACGCAGGTGCGACGAGCCGTGCTCGCAACGGACTGGCGGGCCGTGTCGCGGATTCCCAGCCGGCTTCGCGGGACGTATCGGGTGGACATGGAGCTGGGCGGCGAACAGGCCACATGGTTTTTCCGTACACACGACCGGGCGGGATACAGCTGGCGCGCCCGGGATTCGCTCGCGACCACCGCGGATTTGCTCGCGTCGCCCTACGTTGCGGGCTACCAGCTCGTCGGCTTCGCCGCTGGCTCGCCCGATTCACTATTGACTACCATGCCGAGCTCCCTTCCGTGGCCGCCACTCGTCTGGCTCAGCACAAACGACCGGCCCACAGCGCCCGGCAACGAGGCGCGGCGCGCGCTCCCCGGCGAGCTGGAGTTCCTATTGACAGCGGCTCCGGAGCGGCTATGGGACGATCTCGAGGCGCTCGTTCCGCCGCCGAGCGCCGCCGACAGTCTGCTGCTGGCACGATCGAACCGGCCGATCGTGCGGGAGAGAAAGCAGCCGCGGATCCCTATCACGGTTCGCCTGGATGCGAGCGGTGGGATTCGCGCGGACACCTCGCTCGTCGTCAACGGACGGACGCTCCGGGTGATTCTCGAGCGCGTGGACGCGGTGTCGATCAGCCCTCGCCCAGCGCTTCGGCCGTCACAGGAATGAGCCAGCTATAGCGCCGGCGAAGGGAGCGCGCCCCGCACGAGAAAGTGCTCCCGCGGAAAGAGGAATTGGTCGCGCTTGAAATAGCCGCCGGGCACGACCTCCACGCGGTCGCGCGACGCGAAGCAATACCAGGTCTCGTATGACTTCGGCTTGGTCGTCCCGAACACCGAAGGCGCGAAGACTCCGACGTTGATTCCGCCCGCGACATCGCGGGCCGAGGGATACTTGAAAGCCTCGACGCCGGCGCTTCGCATCGCGGCTCCCAGCGCTTGTGACGGCGCGTAGCTCGTGGGCGAAGCGATCGCGCGGCGGTGCGCGTCGAACGGGGGCGCGGTGAGATCGATCCCGCGCGCGGTGCGCACTAGCGCGGTGAACGCCGTGAGCGCGGTCTCGACCGTGCCCAGCTCCGCTCTGGTTCCCTCGAGAAACAACAGCCGGTAGTACGCGACCTCGGCGAACGCGCCGCGTTGCTCCATGGAGCCGTACCAGATCCCGCGCTCCCGCCGCCCGCCGAAACGCGACCCGCGCGGCAGCGGCGGGTAGCGGAACGGCGTGAAGAGCAGATAATGCAGCCGCCCGCCGGTGCGATCGGGCGGCTTCACCCCGTCGATCAGCTCTTCCAGCAGCGCCTGCTCCTCGGCGGAGTCCACGAGCTTGCGGGTCGACAGCTGATGCTGCGCTTCCACCACTCGCCACGGCGAGAGGCGAAGGGGCCGCAGCTCAGAGTCGCCCGCGCATCGCGTCCAGATACTGGATGACATCGACGAGTCCCTCGACGGTGCGGATGCGATCGGCGGGAACTCCGCCGAGGTGATCGTTGGCAGCGTGCAGCCAGGCCTTCGCCTTCTCGTCGTCACCGCCGACGAGCGCGTCGAGCGAGCGGTAGAGGCGCAGAAAAAGGAGCGCGAGCTCGCCTTCCTTTCCCTCAGGATCGAGTCCCCGTCCGCTTCGCAGCCGCGACACCGACGCCTCGCTGGTTCCGATGATCTTCGCGAGCTGCCTGTTGCGAAGGCCGAGCCGTGCTGCCGCGGCGACTGCCGCCTTGGCCAGAACCGGAGAAGGATCCGGCTGCGAGGAGGGGTGAAAGAGAAGGGAAGGTGTCATGCAACTGCAATAATATAGCCTCCATCTTGCAAATGCAAGTACTGCCCCGGCAGCCGGGCGCTTGACAGGATCGGCCCGGGAGTTAGCCTTTGGAGAAATAGACCGATTGGTCCAGTCAACCGGCATGATGACACACGCAACGAAAAGCCGCCTGCTCGATGCTGGTCTCACGATGCTCCTGGAGCGCGGCTACAACGATATGGGTATCCAGGCGTTGCTGGACGAGACCGGCGTTCCCAGGGGCTCGTTCTATCACCACTTCTCCGACAAGGAGGATTTCGCCCTCCAGGTCATCGACCGGTACATCGCGGAAGTCCACTCGGGCCTGGATCAGTGTCTGGCCGACCGGTCACGCCCGCCGCTCGACCGCGTGCGCGATTTCTTCGAGCGTTCGAGCGAGAAATACATGACGGAGGGCTACATGGGATGTCTCCTGGGAGGTGTCGGGCAGGAGCTGTCCGGCACCAGCGACGTATTCCGCCGCAAGATCGAGGAGTGCTTCCAGGTGATCGCGGCGCGAATCGCGCCGTGCCTGGCGGAGGCGTGTGAGCAGGGCGATCTCCCGCCTGGAACCGACTGCGCACGGATGGCGGATCTGCTCATCGACTGCTGGGAAGGCGCCGCGCTCCGCATGCGGCTGCGGCGCGATCCGGCTCCACTCGAAGCGATGCTCGGCTTCTATTTTCGGGCGGCGACGCCCGTGTGATTTCTACGCCGGCCGCATGGACCGACCCGTCGGCTCGCGCGGCGCGGATCAGTTGCACGATTTCCTCGACCGAAGGAGAAGTCGCTATGCGTCACCGCACCCTGATCGGCCGCCTTTTGCAGGCGGCGCTGTTTTCCCTGCTCGTTCTCAGCCTGGCAGGCTCCATCGCGCGCGCGCAAGCTCCCGCGCAGGAGGCGGCGCTGGCGTTGACCGCCGATGATTCGCAGCTCAAGTGGGGACCCTGTCCGCCGTTCCTGCCGGCGGGATGCAGCATCACGGTGGTGCACGGCGATCCCGCGAAAGACAACGTAGATGTGTTCTTCAAGGTGCCGGCCAAGGCGATCCTGCCCCTGCACTGGCACACTTCGGCGGAGCGGATGGTGCTGGTATCGGGCGAGTTGCACGTGACGTACGAAGGCCAGGCGCCGGTAGTACTGAGGGCGGGGAGCTACGCGTACGGTCCCGCTAAGCTGCCGCACAGCGGCGTGTGCGCGAGCGACGTCCCGTGCGTTCTCTTCATCGCCTTTGAATCACCGCTGGATGCGGTGGCGGTCGAGACCGCGGTGAGGCAGCCGTAACGATCGCGAACCATTGCGCGGTGGTTGTGACGCGAGTCGATGAGAATCGTAAAGTGAAAGAGACAAGCCAACCGCGCAGACATCTCGCAGGAGGACGACATGACTGAAGCTGTCGAAGCGCAGGCTTCGCTCGAAGCCGAGCTGAAGGACGAGATCCTTCGCATGTATCAGGAGGTCGCGGACAATCCGCGCAGCGAGTTTCACTTCTATCACGGGCGCGAGGCCGCCGAGCTGTTCGATTACCCGGCGGACTGGCTGGACCGCGCGCCCGCCGAAGCAGTCGCTTCGTTCGCGGGCGTCGGCAATCCGCATCTCCGGAGCGATCTCAAGCCGGGAGAGACGGTTCTCGATCTCGGCAGCGGCGCCGGGCTCGATTCGATCGTCGCCGGCTGGCAGGTCGGTCCGACGGGAACCGTAATCGGTGTCGACCTGAATCCGGCCATGTGCCGCAAAGCGCAAACCAACGCCGCCGCCGCCGGCACTTCGATGGATTGCCGGTCAGGCAGCATGGAGGACATCCCGCTTCCCGACGCATCGGTGGACGTGGCCCTGTCGAACGGCGTCATCAATCTGTCGTTTCGCAAGCGGCGCGTGATCGAGGAGCTGTTCCGCGTCCTGCGACCGGGAGGCCGGCTGTCGATAACCGACATCGTCAGCGCCAAGCAGCTCTCGCAATCGATCGTGAACGATCCGAAGCTCTGGGCCAGCTGAATTGGCGGCGCTCTCCCGGAGGGAGAGATGTTCAGGCTGCTCGAGGAATCGGGCTTCAAGAAGGTCCGCTCCGCGGTCGTGCCGCGGTTCCGGTTCCGCAAGGAGTCGACTCAGTCGTCCGCCGAGGCGTTCGGCGTCAAAGCGGTGATGATGACGGCCGTAAAGCCCTGACGGTTCAGCGGGTGTCCGCCACGCCCGGCTGATACAGCGAGCGGATCCGCTGCGCGCGGAACACGTAGCCGGTCGTTCCTGTGAGCTTCCACACGAGGGTTCCAGCCGCGTCGTATTCTTCCACGCCGCCACCGTTGCCGAACGAGACGAGCGTGTGCCCGCCGTTCAGCGCCTGCGCGTTCCCGCCGATCTGCGCGATGAGCCCCGCGGCGGACGTGTAGGACGCCCTCAGCGTGGCCGACCGGGCAGCCTCGTCGAACGTGTAGTGCTCGACGCGGCTTCCCCCCGATTCTCCCAGATTGTCGAGCAGCAGCAGGCGGCCCTTCCCGAGCGGCTGGCCGCGCTCGACACGCTGCTCGATCACCGCGTGCGGCTGGCGATCTGCGTGCTGCTGTCGCGCTACGACCGGCTGTCGTTCTCGCGGCTCAAGGAGCTGACCG
>JBKJKB010000187.1:0-5830 GCA_046597675.1 Gemmatimonadaceae bacterium | reverse complement strand
AACGTGCGCGAGCAGACGACGACTCGAATGTCGCCCGCCGAGATTCACGCGCTCGGCCATTCAGAAGTGCGACGAATCCGCGGAGTCATGGATTTGGTGATCAGGTCCACCGGCTTCACGGGGTCGTTCGCGGACTTCGTGCACTTTCTCCGCACCGACCCGCGATTCTATCACACCGATTCAGCGAGTCTGGTCCGCGAGTATCGCGACATATCCAAGCGGATAGATCCGGAGCTCGTGAAGCTGTTCGGCAAGCTGCCGCGGTTGCCATACGGCGTCACGACCATCCCGTCGTTCATGGCGCGGTCGCAGACGACGGCGTACTACTCGCAGGGATCGCCGGTGGCGGGGCGGGCGGGATGGTACTACGTCAACACGTACGATCTCGCGTCGCGCCCGAAGTGGGAGATGGAGGCGTTGTCTCTGCACGAGGCGGTGCCGGGGCACCACTTCCAGATCGCGCTCGCGCAGGAACTCGAGAACGTTCCCGAATTCCGGCGCCACTACAGCCCGACGGCGTTCGTCGAAGGCTGGGCATTGTATGCCGAGAGCCTCGGCCCGGACCTCGGCTTCTACAAGGATCCGTACTCCAAGTTCGGCCAGCTCACTTACGAAATGTGGCGCGCGATCCGCCTGGTGCTCGACACGGGTATCCACTCCATGGGTTGGACGAGGGAGCAGGCCATCGACTTCTTCCGCGAGAATTCGGCGAAGACCGAGCACGACATCACCGTGGAGGTCGATCGTTACATCGCGTGGCCCGGGCAGGCGCTCGCGTACAAGCTGGGCGAGCTGAAGATCAAGCAGCTACGCGCGGAGGCCGAGCGCGAGCTCGGCCCCAAGTTCGACGTTCGCGCGTTCCATGACGAAGTGCTCGCTCACGGCGCGATTCCGCTCAACCTGCTGGAAACCAATGTTCGCGCGTGGATAGCGCGTACGCGTTGAAGCACCGCTTCTACACGCTCGACGTCTTCACCGATCGCGCGTTCGGAGGCAATCAGCTCGCCGTCTTCCCGCGCGCCGAGGGGATCAACCCGGAGCGGATGCAGGACATCGCGCGGGAATTCAACTTTTCCGAAACGGTATTCGTCCTGCCCTCGGCCGCCGCTGCCCACTCACGGCGGATCAGGATTTTCACGCCAGGCGGCGAGCTCCCGTTCGCTGGCCATCCGACGGTAGGCACTGCGCACCTTCTCGCCGCCATAGGCGAGGTGGCGACCGTCGAAGGCATTAACGAGCTGATTCTCGAGGAGGGCGTAGGTCCCGTGCACGTGAGCGTGCGCGTGGAGCACGGCGCGGTCGTGTTCGCACAGCTGTCCGTGGCGAAACTCCCGGGGCGTGGCGTGCACGGGCCTGATGCCGGCCAGCTCGCTGAGGTGCTCTCGCTGTCGCGTAAGGATTTTCCCGATGACGGCGTGGGGCCGGTCACGTATTCATGCGGCATCCCTTTTCTTTTTGCGAGGCTGCGCTCGGTGGAGGCAGTCAGTCGCGCCGAGCTGAACCACGCAGCATGGAAGCGCCTGCTTGCGCCGCATGGGATCAACGAAGTGTTTTTCTTCGCAGACTTGGAAGAGATATCCGGGCCTGATATTCACGGCAGAATGTTCGCGCCTGGGCTCGGCATCACCGAAGACCCGGCGACGGGATCGGCCGTGGCGGCGCTCGCGGGCTATCTCGTGGATCTACAAAAACCGTCCGATGGCACCGCGCGTTGGAGGGTCGAGCAGGGAATTGAGATGGGACGGCCGAGCGTGCTGCACCTTGAATGCGACGTGCGCGACGGGTCGATTACCGCCGTGCGCGTTGGAGGCAGGTGCGTCGTGGTGACAGAAGGACTGATGGAAACGTCGTGACGCATGAGCGCAGGTAGATGATGCCGTCGCAGTGGATTGCCTGCCAATTGCTCGCTGACTTCCGCCTCACCCCGGGGTACTGAACACAAGCTCGCGTTCGAGGATCTCTCCGACCCATTCCGGACCTGACCATGGCGTTGCGGGAACAATTCGAAGCTCAAGGTCGTTGGCTGTTTCGGTGGCGCAGCTATCCGCCGCTGCTCATGATCATCGTTGTCGTCCTGGCGCTGCGCGATTTCAGGTATCCCGCTGAGTCGCACGCTTTCGACTTGGCCTGGGAAATTTTCTGTCTAGGCGTCGCGCTCGTGGGAGTCGGAATTCGGGCGGCGACTCTGGGTCGCGTGCCTGGCGGCACGTCCGGCAGGAGTACGCGGTCGCTGGGGGCCGAAGTGCTGAATACTGTGGGGCTCTATTCGGTCGTCAGGCATCCGCTTTATCTGGGCAACTACCTTATGTGGGTGGGGCCCGCGATGTTTGTCCGTTCATGGACTGTCCTCGTGATAGTAACGCTCGGATTTTGGCTCTACTACGAGCGTATCATGTTCGCGGAAGAGGAATTTCTCAGACGGCGGTTCGGGGCGGAATACGAGGATTGGGCATCCCACACGCCCGCGTTCATTCCCCGGTTCAGTGGCTGGCGCCCCTGGATTCTTCCATTTTCGATATCCGCGGTTCTCAGGCGCGAATCGTCCGGCTTTTTCGGCTTGATCGCGGTGTTTGCCGCCATCGAAGTAGCGAGTGATGTCGCGGTATCAGGAAGGATCATCGCCGATCCGCTGTGGACCGGCCTATTTCTGGGCGCCGCGTTGCTATATCTGATAGTGCACGTAATGGCGCGGCATGCGCGATTGCTCCGGCCCCATGGCCGGTGAGCGGCCTGGGAATGCCCGGGCGTGAACTATTGCACGTATCTCAGAACATCGTACACGTAGCGCACGCCGAACGCGATGTTCTCCAGGGAAACGCGTTCATTGTTCCCATGGACCCCGCGCTGACGCTCCGCGTCGGGAATCTTGAACGGATCGAGCCCGTACGTCTGGATACCGAGCCTTTGATATGTCGGCCGGTCCGTGGCGCCGGTGAGCATCGTGGTGGTCACGAACGCATTCGGTTCGAGTGCCGCCGAAGCGCGCTCGATCGCGCGAAACATGTCGGACGTTACCGAGCTTTGAAGCGGCGCCTTCGGCCCGAGTATCGTGCTGAAATGAACGCTCGTGTCATTCACAACCCGCTGTAGTTCCGCGAGCACCGCGACGGAATCCTGGTCCGGGAGCAGGCGAACATCGACGTCCGCAGTCGCTTCCGGAGGAATGACGTTGGTCTTGTTGGACCCGTTGAGAACTGTGACGGAAATCGTCGTCCGGAGGTACGCGTTCCAGAAGACGTTGCTGAGGATCCAGGACCGGGCTGCCGGAATCTCGATCGAGTTCCGGATGTCGTAGAGCCATGCTCGCTGCGGCTCGGGGTAAAGTCTCGATATGTCCCTGAAATATTTCTCGACCCCCGGGGTCAGGTGTATCGGCGTCTCGTATGCGGCCAGGCGGGCAAGGGCTGTGACCAGTCTCGAAACCGGGTTATCCCGCGTCGGTCGGGAGCCATGGGACGGAGTGCCCTGTACGCGAAGTTTCTGCCAGAAGGTGCGCTTCTCGGCAACGCTTACGCCGAAGTACTGGAGCTTTCCATCCGTTATCAGATTCTGGCCGCCTTCCGTTATCAGAAACTCGACGTCGCGCACTAGGTCTGCGTGCCGCTGCGCGAAAACCACCGCGCCGGTGGAGCCGAGCTCCTCGTCGGCGTTCGCGATAAAGACGATGTCACGATTGAGCGGCACACCCGAGCGCTTGATGGCTATCATCGCCATGAGGTGCATGATGCCCTCGCCCTTCATGTCGATCGCGCCGCGCCCCCAGAGATAACCGCCGCTAATCTCGCCTGAAAATGGCGGAGTCGTCCAGAAGGACGGAGTAGCCGGTACCACGTCTATATGATGGACGAGCGCGATCGCCTTCTTGGAGCCGTTGCCTTTCAGTCTGGCGTAAAGGTTCGCGCGCCCCGCGCCGAGCTCGGCCGTATCGAGGAGCTGAACCTCGAAACCTTCCCGCTCGAGCACACCTTTCAGGAAGAGCGCACCAGCGAGCTCGTTGCCGGGCGGATTGCTGGTGTCGATTCGCAGATACTCCGCCAAAACGCGCGTGGTCTCTGCTGTAAGCGCGCTCCAGTCGATCGGTCGTTGGGGAGCTGCCGCGGATCGAACGGCCGGGCGTCTCTGCGCGGCGGCCGGGGCACAAGCCAGGGCTAGCAGGGGGGCCGCGGCGAGCAGAGCGCGGACCAGTGAGCGGGTCGAAACCATATTCGGATATCCAGTGGATGGAGAGGGCTTGCCGCTAATTCTATCGTCCGGCCGGTCCGTAGCAACGTGGCGCTCCCTGTGGTGAAACCCTACAATAGCCGGCTCCGTTATGCGCCCAGACACGCGGCCCTCCTTCAATAATGACCGTATGGCAACCGCACCGGCTGTAGACCCGACCACCGGAAGGATCCCCGGAGAGCCCTACCTTCACGCGGCACCACCCCGGTCGCGCATCGACTCCGTCGACCTGCTGCGCGGAATCGTCATGGTGATCATGCTCCTGGATCACACTCGCGATTTCACCCACTGGGGAGTGCCCCTGTTCGACCCGACGGATCTAACCCGAACCAGTACTGCGCTCTTCCTCACCCGCTGGATCACGCATTACTGCGCGCCGATCTTCGTGTTCCTCGCGGGTACCGGTGCTTTCCTCCAGCTGTCGCGCGGCAAGAGCAGGGCGGACCTCTCCAGATTTCTCTGGACGCGCGGGCTGTGGTTGATCCTGCTCGAGTTCACGGTCGTACGCTTCGGCGTCTTCTTCAACCTCGATTACAGCTTCCTCGGCGCCGCGCAGGTCATCTGGGCCCTGGGTTGGTCGATGATCGCGCTCGCCGGTCTGGTCCATCTACCGCTCAAAATCGTAGGTGGGTTTGGGGTCGGCATGATGCTCCTCCATAATCTGCTCGACCCGATCAAGGTCGCTCAGTGGCAGGGACCGGGATCGCCTGTGCCGGACGCCGCCGCGAAGCTCTGGATGGTCCTGCATCAGCAGGGAGCATTTCCAGTGGCCGGGTTTCCGTCGCCGGTAGTCTACGTCCTCTACCCGCTGATTCCGTGGATCGGTGTGATGGCCGCCGGATATGCGTTCGGTGCGATTTACGAGATCGACTCCGGCCGGCGTCGTGCGATTCTTTTGAGACTTGGACTTGGGCTCGCCGCAGCGTTTGTCGCGCTTCGCGCGTTGAATTTTTATGGCGATCCATCCCGCTGGTCGGTCCAGAAGTCTGGCCTGTTCACGGCACTCTCGTTCCTAAACGTCACGAAGTACCCGCCGTCGCTGCTGTTTCTCCTCATGACTCTGGGGCCGGCGATGATCGCGCTCTGGTGGTTCGAACGACCGGTGCGGAACGCGATTGGCCGCGCGCTCGTGACCTTCGGACGCGTGCCGCTGTTCTTCTACATACTGCAGTGGTACACGGCCCACCTGATGGGAATCGGGCTGCATCTGGCCGCGGGCAAGCCCATCTCCGGACCTCCCGGCGGACCGCCAGCGAACTTTGGCTTCGGCCTGGGTGTCACATATGCGGCGTGGATCGCTGGCACCCTGCTTCTTTATCCACTCTGCCGCTGGTTCGCGGGCGTGAAGGCGCGCCGCAAGGACTGGTGGCTGAGCTACCTCTGACTTTGCTTTGATGGAGCTTCACAAGGCGTCTTTCTCCGGAGAACACGGCACGTGACCCAAAAACGCAGGGACTTTCTCAAGGCGATGTCCGCTGTCGCTGTCGCGAATGGCGCGCTAGGCAAGGGGTTCAATCCCGAGACGCTGTTCGGCGGCATTGCGAAGCCGCCGACTGCGAGCGTAGGCGATCCGCTGTACCGCGAGCTGGCCATGATCGGCCTCGACGCG
>JBKJKB010000142.1:0-9754 GCA_046597675.1 Gemmatimonadaceae bacterium | reverse complement strand
CGTGCTTGTGCGAGTAAAGCCCGGTCAGGAACGAAGCCCGGCTGGGCGCGCACAACGAGTTGGTGACGAACGCCTCCGTGAATCTCACGCCCCCGGCGGCGATGCGATCGATGTTCGGCGTGCGCAGGATCGTGTTGCCATACACGCTCAGCGCGTCCTGCCGCTGGTCGTCGGTCATTATGAACACGATGTTGGGCGCGGGCGCCGCCGGAGATTCAGAGGCGCGGCCCACCTTGGCGAAGGGCGCGGCCGCGACGACCCCGGCGAGCATGCGCACCGCGTCGCGCCGCGTGACTAGCTTGGCGGGATCCTTGCCATTCATGGGGTCATTCGGCCGAGGGTGGGCGATGGCGGCACGGGCCTAACATATCACGGACACTCAGGAAACATGGCACGAAAGAAAAAGCGCGCGCCACTCTACAGGCTGCGCAGGTCGGCGATTCAAGGCAGGGGCGTCTTTGCGGCACGACGGATCCGGCGCGGTCAGCGGATAATCGAGTACGGCGGCGAGCGCATAACCCCCGACGAAGGCGATCGCCGGTATGACGACCAGAAAATGAAGCGGCACCACACCTACCTCTTCAGCCTGGACAAGAACACAGTCATCGACGGCAATCGCCACGGCAATGACGCGCGGTACATAAACCACTCGTGCGACCCTAACTGCGAGGCGGTGACGGTCGGGAAGAAAATCTTCATTTACGCGAAGAAGAACATCCAGCCGGGGCTGGAGCTGGCCTACGACTACAAGTACGAGTGGAGCAAGGACAAAGAGGACGTGAGGCTGTACAAGTGCGAATGCGGGAGTCCCAAATGCCGGGGTACAATCATGAAACGGAAGCCGAGGCGGCGTCGCAAGCGGTAGCGCGCCTTCCGCGCGTCGAGCGCGATCCCGTATCTTGTTCGCGTCATCCTTGCGTATCTAACGTTGCAATCAGCCAGCCAATCGCGATGAAACTCCTCCGCGCTGCCGCCTTCGTCCTGTTTGTCACCCCGTTCGCGCCAGTCGTCGCGCAGGTGCCCGTCCTTGGCGACAGCATCGGCCGGGACGACAGAAACTTCTCGTTCTACAGCCGCGGGCCCTATCGCGCCGGCGTACCTCGCCCGGAAGCTCTGCTGGGCTACAACGTCGGCGAGCTCAACACCCAGTTCGCGCAACAGGAGCTGGTGCTGCTCGCGATCGCCGATGCCGCGCGCGATCGCGTTGCGATCGAGACGATCGGCATGACCAACGAGCGCCGGACGATGCGGCTGTTCATCGTCTCCGCCCCGGAGAACATCTCGCGGCTCGAGTCGATCCGTGCCGATCTCGACCGGCTGGCGGATCCGCGAGGGTTGTCGCAGTCGGAGGCGTCGGCTCTGATAGAGCGGACGCCGGCGGTAGTGTGGATCAACGAGAGCGTGCACGGCAACGAGGCGCCCGGATTCGAGAACGCGATGCAGACGCTGTATCAGCTTGCGGCGAGCGAGGACCCCGCGACGGTGAGCGCGCTGCGGAACACTCTGGTGATCCTGAATCCGAGCGCCAACCCGGACGGCCACGAGCGGTTCGCGGTGTGGTACAACTCCGTTCACGTCGGCGCGCCAGAGTCCTTCGCGCTCGAGCACTCCGAGCCGTGGAGCATCCAGGGCCGGTACAATCATTACCGGTTCGACATGAACCGCGACGTGATGACGACGACGCAGATCGAGGTGCAGGCGCTCGTGCGCGCGATGAACCGCTGGCATCCGATGGTCGCGATCGACCAGCACGGCCAGACGACGAACTACTTCTTTCCGCCGACTCCCGCTCCCACGAATCCCAATCTCGGGCCGGATCTCGCCAAGTGGATGGAGATCTACGGGCGCGGCAACGCGACCGCGTTCGACCGGTACGGGTGGATGTACTACTCGCGCGACGTTTTCGATCTGTACAGTCCGATCTATTGGGACAGCTGGCCGTCGCTCACCGGCGCGATCGGCATGACGTACGAGACGGACTGCGGCGGATGGAAGGGAATTCTCTGGCGGCGCGAGGACGGGTCACTGTGCTCGTTCCGCGATGGAATCGCCAAGCACTTCGTCACGTCGATGGCCACGATCGAAACGACTGGCGAGCGACGCGCCGAGCGCGTGCGCGACTGGCATGCGTTCCGCCAGGCGGCGGTGAACGCGGGTCGCACGGGCGAGATGAAGCGCGTGGTGCTGCTCCCCGGGAAGGACCCGGCGGGCGCCGCGGAGCTGGCCGCAACGCTGATGCGGTCGGGGATCGAGGTCCGGCTCGCGAGCGAGCCGTTCTCTTCGTCGCGCGCGCACGCATATCGCGACGACTCGCGCAGCACGCGCCGCTTCGAGGCGGGTGCATACGTGATCGATCTTGCCCAGCCGCAGGGTCGCGCGGCGAAGGCCGTACTCGAGCCTGCACCCGACCTGGACAGCGATTTCGCTCGATCCCAGATCGAGAAGCTCCGGCGCAATCTGCGGCGAGGCGAGAACGTGCAGGGCGAGGGATACGAGTTCTACGACGCGACCGCGTGGTCACTGCCGGTGACGTTTGGAGTCGAGGCGTATTGGACGGAGGACGCGCCGCCCGTGTCCGGCGACCTGCTGAGGCTGCCTGAGGAGATGGCGGCGCCAGCCACTCCGCGTGTGGCGGGAAACAAGGCGGCGCAGCGCGTGCCGGTATCGGTGTCGGGTGGCGTCACCGGTCAGCGCCGGGCGACCGCGGCGTATGTGTTTTCGCCCGAGCGCAGCGGTGCGGTGCGGCTCGCGTACCAACTGCTCGCGGACGGCTATCGCGTCGCGGTGTCCGGGCAGCCCATGGACGCGGGCGGGCGGCGCTGGCCGCGCGGAACGTACATCGTGCGGGCCGCGCGGAACGACAGCTCGCTGCACGCGCGCATCGAGCGACTCGCTGTCGAGAGCAACGTCGAGGTGTTGGGCGTGGGCTCGGCGTTTTCCGAAAGCGGGCAGTTCGGCATCGGATCGGAGTCGGTCCTCGATCTTGCGGCGCCGCGTGTCGCGCTGGTGGGCGATGAGGGAATCTCGCAGACGTCGTACGGCGCGGTCTGGTGGTCGCTCGAGCACCGGTATGGCGTGAAGTTCACCCCGGTGTCGGCGCGATTTCTGGCGGGTGGCGACCTGTCACAATACAACGTCATCATCGTTCCAAGCGGCTCTTCTGGTGCGTTGGGCCGACTCGTCGGGAAGGACGGCGCCGACCGGCTGCGCGCGTGGATGCGAAGCGGCGGGACTCTGGTGACGATGGGGGGCGCCACCGCGTGGGCGGCGAGCGGCAGCGTCGATCTGACGAGCGCGCGCGCGGTCGGCTCCGACGCCGACACTACAAAACTCGACGCGACCGGGATTCCGGGATCGGCAGCGGACACGTCCGATGATGATGAAGAAGCGGTCGAGCGCGATGCGGATGACGAGGATATGCTGGCGGTGACGAGCCCGCTCGCCTCCAACGCCAGTCCGGTTGGACTGCCCGGCGCTCACTTCGACGTGGTGCTCGACAGAACGCACTGGCTCACCCAGGGCTACGACCAGCCGCGCCTGACCGTGATGATGGAGGGCTCGACTTTTCTCAAGCTGTCACGCCGCGGAGCGAACGTCGCGGTCTTTCCCGCGCAGGGGAAATTCCACCGCGCAGGATTCGTCTGGCCCGACAACACCGAGCGGCTCCTGCGAAATACGGCGTACGTGATCGAGGAGCCGATAGGCAGCGGGCACCTGGTGGCGTTCGCTGGCGAGCCCTGGTTCCGCGGCTGGTGGCGGGCGCTGGACAAGCTGGTGATGAACGCGATCGTGCTGGGGCCGGGGTACTAGTGATCAGTGATTAGTGATTAGTCACCGCAACTGCCGAGGTTTCTCCTCAGATCCGCGGTCACCGATCACTAGTCACTAATCACCAATAACCAATCACCGATGCGCAGAGCGGGGATCGTTACTGTCGCCGGCAAGCCCAACGTTGGGAAATCGACCTTGCTCAATCGTATCGTCGGCCAGAAGCTTTCGATCACGAGCGAGAAGCCGCAGTCCACGCGCGACAAGATCGTCGGGATCCACACCCAGGGCGACGCGCAGATGGTGGTGTTCGACACGCCCGGTCTGCTCGATCCAGCGTACGAGTTGCAGGAGACCATGCGCCATGCTTCGCTGCGAGCGCTCGAGGACGCGGACGTGATCCTGTATCTCACCGATGCCGGTGAGCGCGAGGCGCCATCGCTCGCGGAAGCGGCGGCGCTCGAGTCGCCGCCCAGGGCCCCGGTGATCCATGTGGTGAACAAGACGGACTCGGTGAGCCGGTCTCAAATGAAAGCGGCAATGGAGCGGTCACCGGACGCGGTCTTCATCTCGGCGCTCACGGGCGAGGGGGTGAAGGACCTGCTGGACACCGTGCGCGCGAAGCTGCCCGAGAGCGAGTTCTTGTACCCGCCCGACGACATGAGCACGCAGTCCGTGCGTTTCTTTGCCGCCGAGCTGGTGCGGGAGACCGCGCTGGAGCAGCTGGGCGACGAGGTGCCGTACAGCGTGGCCTGCGTGGTGGAGGAGTTCCGCGAGGACCGCTCGCCCATCTACGTGCGGGCGCTAATTTACGTGGAGCGCGACAGCCAGAAGAAGATTCTGATCGGCAGCAAAGGCGCGCGCATCCGTTCCATCGGCGAAGCGGCGCGGAAGAAGATCGAGACGCTCGCGGGCGGGAAGATTTATCTCGACCTCTGGGTCAAGGTCTTGCCGAATTGGCGAAGGGATGCGGGAGCTCTGGAGAGGTTGGGATATAAGAGGTGACTAGTGACTAGTGACTAGTGACTAGGAACCGCACGAACTAAAGACTCGCACTTGCTAGCCACCAGTCACTAGTCACCAAGGTCATATGCCCGTACCAGCTCAGCTTCTCGAGATCCTCGTCTGCCCCAAGTGCAAAGGGGAGCTCGAGTACAAGGAACAGGACAACGCCCTCATCTGCCGTGCGTGCTCGCTGCGTTACGCCGTGCGCGACGACATTCCGATCATGCTGATAGATGAGGCGACGCCTCTCAGCTAGCGCGGCGCTCGCGCTCTTGCTCGCGGCTGCGTTCCCCGCGGCCCGCGCGCAGAGCGATACGGCGCTCTTCCTCCTGCTCCCCGTCGGCGCTCGCACCCTGGGACAGGGGCAGGCGACCGTCGCTTCCGAGACGGGCAGCGAGGCGGTGTGGTCCAACCCGGCTTCGCTCGCGCGGCAGACAACCCGCGAGACGGCGATCCACCACTCGACTACCCTCGCAGTCACCGGGGATGCACTGACCTTCGTGACGCCCGCGCGTGCGCTTGGAGTGGTCGCGCTCTCGGTGAACATCTACAATTTCGGCGACCAGCAGATCACCGAAGATCCGAATCAACCGCCCGTCGGCCTGCTGCTGCCCCGGAACGTCGTTTACGCATTCACCTGGGCGCGCGGACTCGGGGCGCACTTCAACGCCGGCATCAACTACAAGCTCGTGCAGGCGCGCATCGACTGCACCGGGCAGTGCGGCGACATCGGGACAGGATCGGGTACTGCGAGCGCGTTCGACGTCGGCGCGCAGTATCGCTTCACCGATGAAGTGCCGCTGACGCTCGGTGTCGCGATTCGAAGCATCGGCGGCGACCTGCGCGCCACGGCTGATGAGCCGCCGGCCAAGCTTCCGCGCCGCATCCAGATGGGCGCGTCGTACCGGCTCAGGTTCATCGACCGATACCTTGCGGACATGGACGTACGGGTCGCGGGCGAGATAGACAGCGCGCCCAGCTTCGAGGACCCCGGGTTCCGGTTCGGCAGCGCGATCGTTTACCAGAACCGTGTGCACCTTCGCGCGGGGTGGGGGACCGCGGACACAGAGGCCTCGGGTCCGTCCGTCGGCTTCGGGATTACCGCCGGGAAGCTGAGCTTCGACATAGCCCGGACGTTCGAGGGTCTTTCGGCGGACGCGGGAGAGCCACCGACCTACTTCTCCCTGCGGTACAACTTCTAGTAACCGCCCGCATCGCCGAGTCGTCTTTGACTAGCCGTCCTCAATAGTCTTATCTTGCGCTGTCCTGCCGACTCCATGAGATATTGAACCAGCCAACTGCCGTACTCTTTTTCCCCACCGGACGCGAAGTGCCGCCCGCCATCCATGCCTGGCTGTCGGCGCACCCGCTCACGACGGTGGTAGTCACGGACGCGCAGCAGATCATGCAGCTCGCCCTCCGCGGCAGGCCGCGCGTCGTGATCATGGACGCCCGCGATGGCTCCGCGCATGTGATCGAGGCGTCCCGGCGGCTCAAGACGGATTCGTACACGGCTATCGTGCCGACCGCCGTGCTGTGCGGGAACGACGACGTCCCGTTCTTCGAGGCGTTTGGAACACTGGCTGACGAGATCCTCCGCGATGCGACACCTGCGGCGGAGGTGAGCGCGCGGCTGGACCTGATGCTGCGCCGCTCCGATCGCGACACCGAAGTCCATCCCTCGACGCGCCTGCCGGGAACGACGACCATCGAGGCCGACATAACGCGCCGGCTCGAGACGGGCGAGCAGTTCGCGGTATGCTACGCTGATCTCGATTTCTTCAAGGAGTACAACGACCGGTACAGCTATCGGGACGGCGACCGCGTCATTCGCATTCTTGCGACCATTCTGCACGACGTCGTGAAGGGCGTCTGCGGTGAGCGTGGGTTTGTGGGGCATATCGGCGGCGACGATTTCATCTTCATCATCCCGTCTTCGGGCGTGCCCGAAGTGTGCGGCGAGATAGTCGCGGTCTTCGACCTTCTCATTCCGCACCAGTACTCGGAGCAGGATCAGCGCGCGGGATATTTCTTCGGCAAGGACCGACGCGGGCACCTGCACCGGGTGCCGCTGATGACGCTGTCTATCGGCGTTATCACGAATTCGCGGCGTCACTTCACCAGCGCGCGCGAGGTAAGTGATCTCGCCACCGAAATGAAGTCGTACGCGAAGACGCTTCCCGGCTCGGTGTACAGCGTGGACCGGCGCACGGTCGACCGTCCGGTCGCCGTGGATCAGCGCGTGCCGTTCCACCGCGCTGCGTCGGGCACCAAATAGTGGCGTCCCGAGCCAGATGCACCGATCTCTTGGGAGAGTCGCAGTGAACGTCGGCTGCCCGCAGTGCTCGTCGATTTTCCGCGTGGACCCGGCCAAGGTGCCGCCGGGCGGAGTTCGCGCGCGCTGCTCGATCTGCGGCGGAGTGATCCCCGTGCCAGAGCCTACGGCCGAGCTCATCGCGGCGGGCCCGCAGCCGCCTCCGGCGCCGGCGCGAAACACGGGGCAATACTCGCGGAGAACGCCGGCCATGGGAGTCGCGGCGGCGATCATGCCGCCCGCTGGCAGCGCCCGCGCGCCGACTCCTGCCGCTGGCGTGCCCGCGGGGACGCCCTCCGCGGGGGTTCCACGGCTGCTGACGCCGGCAGGGGGAGTTCCGAGGGCGCCAACGCCCGCGTATGCGACGCCGGCCTTTCAGGAGCCGCCAGCGCCTGCGCCGCCGATGGTGCCCGCGCCCAGCGGGGTGCCGGGCCCGACCGCGTCGATCAATCCCTATTTAGCGCGCGACCCCGACGTCCGCGCGAAGCGGCTGGCACGGGCGCTCATATCGGACATCGTCACGTATTATCCTGAAAAGCACGCCGACGCATTGCGCGCCGGCTCGCTCAAGCAGACCTTCAGCGAAGAGATCAAGAAGAGCTACGAGGAATACGTGGCACAGATCGGGCAGGCGTTCGCCGAATCGACGACGCACTTCAAGGACGCGCTCAACGAAGTGCTGGGTGAAGGGAAGCGCATCTTCTAGCTGGCCGCCGCACTCTCCGGTAAATACAACAAATGGCAGAAACTGAACGCAACCGGGACCTCGCACGGCACACCGCGCGGCTGGAAGAATTACGGAGGTATCTTTGACATCGACTCCAAGCGCCGGGCGCTAGCCGCCGACGAAGAGCGAATGGCGTCGCCCGGATTCTGGGACCGCCAGGAGACCGCGCAGGCCACCGTGCAGCGCGTGAAGCAGCTGCGCGGATGGATCGACCCCTTCGACTCTCTCGCCGCGAGGGTCACGAGCGCGACGGAGATGGACGCGCTGCTCGCGGAGAGTCCCGACGCTGGGATCGACGCAGATCTGCACAACGACATCGCCGCGATAGAATCGGACCTGGACGACTTCGAGGTGCGCTCGCTCATGCGCGGGCCGGACGATTTCCGCGACGCGCAGGTCGAGATCTCGGCGGGCGCGGGCGGGACGGAGGCACAGGACTGGGCCTCCATGCTCATCCGGATGTACACGCGCTGGGCCGAGCGGCGCGGGTTCGAGGTCGTGCTGCTCGACGAGAGTCAGGGCGAAGAGGCGGGGATCAAAGGCGCGACGCTCGAGATTCGCGGGCAGTACGCGTTCGGCTTTCTCAGGCCGGAGACGGGCGTGCACCGGCTGGTCCGCATCTCGCCGTTCGATTCGGCCGCGCGGCGGCACACGAGCTTCGCGTCGGTGTTCATTTACCCGGTCGTCGATGAGGAGATCAACATCGAGATCAGGGATGAGGATCTTCGTATCGACGTGTACCGCGCATCGGGCGCTGGGGGACAGCACGTCAACAAGACGAGCTCCGCGGTGCGCATCACGCACTTGCCGACCAACACGGTCGCCGCGTCGCAGGCGGAGCGCTCGCAGTTCAAGAACAAGGCGACGGCGATGAAGATGCTGAAGAACAAGCTGTACCAGATCGAGCTGGATAAACAGACCGAGAAGCGCGCGGCCCTCGACGCGACGAAATCCGACGTATCGTTCGGCAGCCAGATCCGCAGCTACGTTTTCCAGCCCTACACGATGGTCAACGACCACAGAACGGAGCTCAAGATTCCGGACGTGCAGAAGGTCATGGACGGTGGGATCGATCCGTTCATCGAGGCGTACCTCAAAAGGTTCGGAGCAGTTGCTGGAGTCGCTGCATGAGAGTTCGGTGCGGGGCCGGCCGGGCGACGGCCGCATCCCTTGCGGCACCTACGCTTCGGCAAACTGCGCCGAAGCTAAGACGGTGCCTGCAGGGACACGGCCGTCGCCCGGCCTCCAGGCATCCCGTCGCATGAGCGACGAGCTGAACTTCGTGCTGAAGGCACGCCGCGAGAAGCTGGACGCCTTGCTCGCGCGCGGGGAGCAGGTGTTCGGCTATTCCTTCGAGAGGACGCACTCGGCCGCTGAGGCCGTTCCGTTGTTGCCGTCCGATGTCGAAGAAGGGCCGGTTGTGAGTGTCGCGGGGCGGATCGTGGCGTGGCGGGCGCACGGGAAGACGGCCTTCGCGCATGTCGCCGATGAAAGCGGGAAGATCCAGCTGTACTTCAGGAAGGACGAGCTGGGGGAGGAGAGGTTCGCCGTGCTGCAGCACTACGACCTCGGCGACATCATCGGCGTGGCCGGCCCGCTGTTCAGGACGAAGACCGGCGAAGTCACGATCCGGGTTACGCGTTTCGAGCTGCTCGCGAAGTCGCTGCGGCCGCTGCCGTATGGCAAGGAAGAGGTCGTGGACGGGCAGACGATCCGGCATTCGGGTTTCGTGGACCAGGAGCAGAGGTACCGCCAGCGGTACGCCGACCTCGCCGTGCATCCGGAGGTGCGAACCACTTTCGTTGCCCGGTCGAGGATGATCGCGTCCATGCGCGCGTTCCTGGACGGCCGCGGCTTCCTGGAAGTGGAGACGCCGGTGCTGCAGCCGCTGTACGGCGGCGCCGCGGCCGTCCAGGAACGCGCGCATGGACGCGATCATC
>JBKJKB010000121.1:0-2764 GCA_046597675.1 Gemmatimonadaceae bacterium | reverse complement strand
GCGGCTTGGGTATCCCATGCCGGCCCTACGCTCGCCAACCGCGCGAGCTAAGACGGGCCTGCATGGGACACCCAATCCGTGCGCGACCGACCAGGCGACCCACGTGCGGCGGCTCCTGACCGCGCTCGTCCCGCGCCCGCGCCGCCGTTTCCCACTCTGCCCCGCCCGCGCGAACCCGATGCGATCTCGCCCCGCCTTCAGCACACGCCCAAACAGCGCTGACGGCGAGGCCCGGAAGATCCGGCGTGGGTCCGGCCAAGGGCGCGTCTTAGCGAGCGCAGTTTGCTCGCGTAGCGCCCGAGCCGGATCCACGCCGGATCGCACCGGGCTTCGCCCCCCGGAAATCAGACATGTTTAAGAAGGTGCTGATAGCCAACAGGGGCGAGATCGCACTGCGGGTGATACGCGCTTGCAGGGAGTTGGGGATACAGACGGTCGCGGTGTATAGCGAGGCGGACAGGGAGTCGCTGCACGTAAGGTTTGCGGATGACGACGTGTGCATCGGGCCACCGCCCAGCCGGGATTCGTACCTCAAGATTCCGCGCCTGATCGCCGCGGCTGAGATCACCGGCGCGGACGCGATTCACCCGGGCTACGGATTCCTCGCTGAAAACGCCGAGTTCGCGGAGACGTGCGCCGCGTCGAACATCGAGTTCATCGGGCCTACTCCGTCGCAGATCCGTGTGATGGGCGACAAGGCATCCGCACGGCGCGCCATGGAGAAAGTCGGCGTTCCAATCATTCCCGGTACGCCCGGCCCGGTCGAGGACGTCGACGAAGCCCTGGAATGCGCGAGGAAGATCGGCTTCCCGGTAATCATCAAGGCCGCTGCAGGTGGAGGCGGAAAGGGGATGCGCGTCGCGAAGGACGCGGAAGATTTCGCGCGGTCCTTTCAGCTCGCGCGCTCCGAAGCACTGTCGGCATTCGGCAACGCCGACGTGTACGTCGAGAAGTATCTCGAGCGGCCGCGGCACATCGAGTTCCAGATCGTGGGCGACCGGCACGGTAACGTCGTCCACCTCGGCGAGCGCGACTGCTCGGTGCAGCGCCGCCACCAGAAGCTCATCGAAGAGGCGCCCAGCCCCGCGCTCAACGCGGAGCTGCGCGCGCAGATGGGCGACGCCGCCGTGCGTGGCGCCAAGGCCATCGACTACGTGGGGGTCGGAACGATCGAGATGCTCCTGAACGAGGACCGCTCGTTCTATTTCATGGAGATGAACACGCGTATCCAGGTCGAGCATCCGGTCACCGAGATGTTGACGGGCATCGACCTTGTTAAGGAGCAGATCCGTGTCGCCGCCGGAGAGAAGCTGTCGTTCAAGTCCATGCCCACGCTGCGCGGCCACGTGATCGAGTGCCGGGTAAACGCGGAGGATCCCGCGAAGAACTTCCAGCCTTCGCCGGGGCGTATCGACACGTTTCATCCGCCTGGCGGCCCCGGCGTTCGGCTCGACACGCACGTGTACGCGGGTTACACGGTCCCACCCTATTACGACTCTCTGCTCGCGAAAGTGATCTGCCAGGGGAGAGATCGGCAGGAGGCGATCCGGCGCATGCACATGGCGCTGGAGAGCTTCATCATCGAGGGCGTCACGACGACGATCCCGTTCCTGGCGCGCGTGATGGAGAATCCGCTGTTCCAGTCGGGGAACGTGGACACGAAGTTCCTCGAGCGTGAGCCCAACCTCATGAAGGACGTCGCCCCGTGAGGAGCGAGACTGACGTCGTGATCCCCTGCTCGGGGCACGAGCGGCAGTTCACTCTGGAAGATGCGGGTTGCGCGGGACGTTATGTTCGCGCTATTCAGAAGGGTCTCAACGAGGTCGCGACCAACGACGGCGCTACCGCGTGCGCTCTCATCGACAGGAAGTATGGCGAGAACATCGCGAAGCTCCTCCAAGACTCGAACCACGGGCAAGCGCTCATCGGCGCGGGATTCGGCGACGACCTCGCCTTCTGTGCCGCGCTGGATTCGTTCCCTGTGGTCCCCGTTTACCACGACCGGCAGATCGTCCCACTCGGAACCGGGCGAATCTAGCGCGGGCGGGGAGGAAGTATTCTCCCACGCGGACGAGGTGCGGCGCGAGGTCGCCGCGATCGCGCTGCTGCTGTTCGCCATCTTCATCGGCGGCGCTCTCGCCGTACATGGCTACTCGCTGCTGACGGCCAGTCCCGACGGCCAGGCGGACCTGCGCGGGAGTTTCGGCGCGCTCGGCGCGGCTCTCGCGGCCCCCATCACGTCGGTGCTCGGCTGGCCCGCGGCGGTGCTGCTTCCGATCGCGCCCGCGGCGCACGCCATGACGCTGTTCGGCCGCCTCGATCGCGGAACCGACCGGTCGTGGGTGTTATTCCTGTTCGGGATGGTCGTGCTCCTGCCGGTCGTGTTTGGATTCGCGCTGGGGGGCGCGGCGGAGCAGAACTCGCTGACGGGGATCTGGGGCGGGCTCGCCGCCTACTACCTGCTGCGCGCTGCGGGTACCGCCGGCGCGTGGATCATCTGGCTGCTCGCGCTGAGCGCGCTCATGGCGGGAACGCTCTCGTGGAACCCCGTGCGGGTTCTGGTCGGTCGCAGGGTCAGGACTGTGACCAGTGGGTCAGACTTATTGAATCGGGAAGATGGGTTGCCGGGGCGCAGGTCGCAGCTGTCCGACCCCCTGGTTGCTCGTGCGCTCGAGCCGTCGCCGGAGGAGATGCCGGCGTTGGACCTCGGGTTGCTGGATGATTCTCCGGAGGTCGTGAACGAGAGCGCACCCGAATCAGCCCG